>JBGQCE010000014.1:0-17875 GCA_041495185.1 Bradyrhizobium sp. | reverse complement strand
GCCATGCCGAGCGAACCGCCCATGAAATCGAAATCCTGCACCGCGATCACGACGCCGGCGCCTTCAAGCTTGCCGTAGCCGACCTTGATGGCGTCGTTCAGCCCGGTCCTGGCGCGCGCATCCTTGATGCGATCGGCATACCGGCGTTCGTCGCGAAACTTCAGGGGATCGGCGGTCACCTCGGGCAGCGCCACGTCGAACCAGGTCTCGTTGTCGAAGATCGATTTCAGCCGCGCCACCGCACCCATGCGCATGTGGTAGTTCGAGCCGGGAATCACGAACTGGTTGCTCTCGACATCCTTGTAGAAAACCAGTTGCCCGGTATCCGGGCATTTGATCCACAAATTCTCCGGCGTCTCGCGGCGCAGGATGTTGCGGATCTTCGGCCGGACGACGTTGGTGAGCCAATTCATGTTTCGCTCCGAAATGCGGTCAAGTACGCATCGTTAGCGCATGATCCGCCAAAGTGTGAGCGGTTTGGCGAAAAGATCATGCGCTCTTTCAATAGTTTAGAGCGCGATCGGACGCAAAACCGGAATCCACTTTTGCTGATCGCGCTCTGCAACATATGGCGGTGGGGGTACCCCCCGGCAAGCCGCCGCGCGCGCTCTATCTCCACCGTAATTGTGGCTTATTCCGCCGCCTGTTTGGCTCCCCGTACGCCCTGCGCCAGGGAAGCCACGAGATCGGCCACCGCGCCTACGGTTTTGGCGGTCGCGGCGCCCTTGGCATCGAGGCTGCCGCGCAAGGCATCGACCAGCGCCGTGCCGACCACCACGCCGTCGGCTTTCGCTGCGATTCCGCGCGCGGCTTCCGGCGTCCTGATGCCAAAGCCGACACAGACCGGTAATTTCGTATGCCGCTTGATGCGGGCGACGGCCTCGCCGACGACTTTGGTATCGGCGCTCGCGCTGCCGGTAATTCCGGTGATGGAGACGTAGTAGACAAAACCCGAGGTGTTCGCGAGCACGGCGGGCAGCCGCTTGTCGTCGGTGGTCGGCGTCGCCAGCCGGATGAAATTCAGCCCGGCCTTCATCGCCGGCAGGCACAATTCGGTGTCTTCCTCCGGCGGCAGGTCGACGATGATCAGGCCATCGACTCCAGCAGCTTTCGCATCGACAAGAAACTTATCGACGCCGTGGATGTAGATTGGATTGTAGTAACCCATCAGCACCAGCGGCGTGGTCGTGTCGCCGGCACGAAACGCGCGCACCATCGCGAGCGTCTTCTTCAGGGTCATGCCGCCCTTCAGCGCGCGCAGACCGCTCGCCTGAATGGCCGGACCGTCCGCCATCGGATCGGTGAACGGCATGCCGATCTCGATGATGTCGGCGCCTGCCTTCGGCAACGCCTTGATGATGTCGAGCGAAGTCGCGGGATCGGGGTCGCCCGCCATCAGGAAGGTGATGAAGGCCGCGCGGCCCTGCTTCTTCAGTTCAGCAAAGCGTGCGTCGATGCGGGTGGTCATGGTGCGGCGCCCTCTGTGCTCTTGCCGAAACCTGCGCCCGCGGAAACACCCCCACCCCAGCCCTCCCCCGCAAGCGGGAGAGGGAGAGGGAAAGCATTTTGCCGAGTCGATGATTTGCTCAAGGCAACGCCACACAGAAGTCGGCGACTTGTGAGCAGTTCGCGTGCCGCAACGGAAGTCGGTCCCCTCTCCCGCTTGCGGGGGAGGGCTAGGGTGGGGGCGCCCCGGCGGGATTCGACGAAACCGAACATCACTTCTTCTTCCCTCGTAAAATTTCCGCCACCTGGGGAATATCCTTGTCGCCGCGGCCGGAGAGATTGATCACCATCAGATGATCCCTCGGCCGTTTCGGCGCGAGTTCCGTCACCTTGGCGATGGCATGCGCCGATTCCAGCGCCGGAATGATGCCTTCCAGCCGCGACAGCAGTTGAAACGCGGCGAGCGCCTCATCGTCGGTCGCGCTGAGATAGGTGACGCGCCCCATCTCATACAGCCAGGAATGTTCCGGCCCGATACCGGGATAATCCAGTCCCGCCGAAATCGAATGCGCATCCTGGATCTGGCCGTCGTCGTCCATCAGCAGATAGGTGCGGTTGCCATGCAGCACACCTGGCCGTCCGCCCGCGATCGACGCCGCATGCAATTGCGTAAGCCCGTGGCCCGCGGCCTCGACACCGAAAATCTCGACAGAGGGATCATCGAGGAACGGATGGAACAGCCCCATCGCATTGGAGCCGCCGCCGATGCAGGCGATCAGGGAATCCGGCAGCCGGCCTTCGTGCTCCTGCATCTGCGCGCGGGTCTCGACGCCGATCACCGACTGGAAATCGCGAACCATCATCGGATAGGGATGCGGCCCTGCGACGGTGCCGATGCAGTAATACGTATTGTGGACGTTCGTTACCCAGTCACGCAGCGCCTCATTCATCGCGTCTTTCAGCGTGCGCGTGCCTGATTGCACCGGGATCACCTTGGCGCCCAGCATTTCCATCCGAAACACGTTTGGCGCCTGACGCGCAACGTCGACCGCGCCCATATATACCACGCATTCAAGCCCGAAGCGGGCGCACAGGGTCGCAGTGGCGACACCGTGCTGGCCGGCGCCGGTCTCGGCGATGATGCGTTTCTTGCCCATGCGCCGCGCCACCATGATCTGGCCGAGCACGTTGTTGACCTTGTGCGAGCCGGTATGATTCAGCTCCTCGCGCTTGAGGTAGATTTTCGCACCGCCGAGATGTTCGGTGAGGCGTTCGGCCAGATACAGCGGCGACGGCCGGCCGACATAGTCCTTGAGATAGCCGTTCATTTCTGCCTGGAACGCCGGATCGGCCTTGGCGACGGCGTAAGCCTTCTCCAGGTCGAGGATCAGCGGCATCAGCGTTTCCGCAACAAAGCGTCCGCCGAAAATGCCGAAATGCCCGGTTTCGTCGGGGCCGCTGCGGAAGGAATTGGGTAAATTTGGATTCATCGAACCATCAACTCTTGGGTAGCGCGCGCGGCGCGAATGAAGGCGCGGATCATCTCGGGATCCTTGACGCCCGGCGCGCGCTCCACGCCCGAGGAAACATCGACGCCGCCGGCGCGGGTGACGCGAACGGCTTCCGCGACATTGGAAGCATTGAGGCCGCCCGAGACCATGAACGGGATCTTGAGATCGAGATTCTCAAGCACATGCCAGTCGAATACCGCGCCAAGACCGCCGGGTCGGGTTGCGCCCTTTGGCGCGCGGGCATCGAACAGGATGCGATCGGCCACGGCCGCGTAGCCGGGCAGTGATGAGAGATCGGCTGGGGCCTCCACCGCAATCACCTTCATCACTTGCAGCCCGAATTTCTGCTTGATGTCGCGCAGCCGCGCCACGGTCTCCTTGCCGTGCAGCTGCAAAATGTCGGGCTGCAGCGCCTCGACGATATTGGCAAGCGTCGCGTCGTCGGCAGCGACGGTGAGCGCAACCTTTAGCGCGCGGCGCCCGGCCTGTTTGCCGAGGTCGCGCGCCGCTTCAAGGCCGAGATGCCGGGGCGAAGGCGGAAAGAACACGAATCCCACCATGTCCGCGCCGGCATCCAGCGCGACGTCGAGCGTCTCGCGCGTGGACAGGCCGCAAATTTTGACGATCAGGGACATGTTTCAGGGCACGGGTTGGGGTGGCGACGGTGAAGCCGAAAGGCGATGCGCTTGTGGGCCGCGTTCTACAACGTCGCGCCCTGCTTGTCTCGCCCACCGGGCCCATATAAGCCGCCCTGCTGAGGGGCGGGAAGGCGCTGCGGATCGTACCGCGAAGGCCCAGTGCCGGCGCGCAGATCGGCCAGTTGCGCCCGCGCCTGCCGCGCATCGGCCTCATGCTGGCGCGCGGCGCGGCGCCAGTGCCGTTGCCGGAACCAGGTGGCGCAGCCGCCCGCCACCACGCCTGCGATCGCCACCGCGATGATGACGACGAACAGCGGCAGCGTAACCGCCAGCGACGGATCGATCGTATTGAACGGATCGAACGACACCGTCACCAGATGCCGGTTGGCGACCGCGAAAACGATGAAGATCAGGCCCAGTGGGATCAGCACCACAGCTGTGAAAAATTTGCGCATGACCCCTCTCGCGTTGCTGGAGATCGGCGGGCGTCCGCAAAAATCGCTACCGGGTTTGCGGCCAGGCTCCACCCGATCAGAAACGCCTACGCGCCCGCGTCGGGTGCCCCGTTGCCGCGGTTCAGCCGTTCACGCATTTCCTTGCCCGTCTTGAAGAACGGGACGCTCTTCTGATCGACCGGCACATGCGCGCCGGTACGCGGATTGCGGCCGGCGCGGGCGGGACGATGTTTCACCGAAAACGCGCCGAAGCCGCGCAGCTCAACCCGGTCGCCACGCGCCAGTGCGGCGACGATTTCATCGAGGATCGCGTTCACAATGTTCTCGACATCCCGCTGATAGAGATGCGGGTTGTGCTCGGCGATACGCTGAACAAGTTCGGATTTGATCATCGAGACTGGGACCCGGGAACGTGCGGATGTCCATTTCCGTGAAAATACCTTGAACTGTCAAGACGCTAAATGAAATTTGGTCGGCGCTAAAACGCGTGACAAACCGCCGGATTGGGGATTGTGAGGCACCCGCAATGCGGGAGGAAGGGCCGGGAACCGAACTTACGCGGTTCAATTGGCCCCCGCCGGGTGCCACAACGCCAGCATGCCATCGAGGCCCAGGCGGTCGACCGCCTGCGCAACGCCGGCCTGCTCGACCTGCCGCGCGATCGCGCTGAGCCCCAGCGCGTCAAGCGTAATCGAAGCCGCCGTCCGCAGGAAAGTCAGGTAGCCAAAGCGCGGCGACAGTTTGAAATCGCTCACGGGGAGATCTTTCTTGACGCCCTTCTGAGCGACCAGCCACGCGACAGCCGTCCTCTCATCGCCGAGTTGGTCGATCAGTTTCAGATCGACCGCCTGGCGGCCGGTAAAGACCCGTCCATCCGCGACTTTTTCGAGCAACGCGTCGTCCATCCCGCGCCGTTCTTTCACGAGGCCGCGAAACCACGCATAGGAATCCTTGACCAGCGCGTCGAGTGCGGCGCGTGCTTCCGGACTGGTCGGTTCAAACCCGTTAGGCGCCGCTTTCAGCGGCGAAGACTTCACTTCCTCGACCTTGACGCCAACGGTTTTCAAGAGCTCGGTGAAATTCGGATACTGGAACAGCACGCCGATCGAACCGACCAGCGAGCTCTGCTGGGCGACGATGTGATCGGACGCTATCGCCGTGATGTAGCCGCCCGACGCCGCCAGTCCCTCGACCACCACCACCAGCGGCTTCTTGGCCTTCAGGCGCATCAGGGCGTCGTAAAGCTGTTCGGAGCCGGCCGTGGTGCCGCCGGGCGAGTTGATATGCACGACGACGGCTGCGGCGCGCGACTTTTCCAACCGCTCCAGCGCCTCGACGCGATCGGCGTCGCTGCGGATCAGGCCATCGATATGGACCCGCGCAATGGAACCCGACGTCGTGAACGCGCTGCGGCCGCCCGGCGTTGCAAGCACGCCGACGGTGACGATCGCGGCGATCGCGACCACTGCGGCGGCCACGCGCCAGAACGTCAGCTTGCGGCGGATCCTGCGGCGATCGACGATCACATCTGAATCAAGCGACATCGAAAATTCTCCCAAGGAGCGGTCTTTGAGGGGTCGCACGGTCTTTTCTGCACAGCCCTAATATGCCGTGCCTCAAATACATCAATTGCGATGCAATATGAAGAAAACAAGGCCCGCAGGACACCATCGTCGTCGTCATGGCCGGGCTTGTCCCGGCCATCCACGCCTTTGTCTCAAAAAAGGAAGACGTGGATGCCCGCGACAAGCGCGGGCATGACGAATGAGAGCGCCCTTGTCGGGCAAGAAAAAGGGCCCCGGTCGAAACCGGGGCCCAAATGATGAAGACGAGAAAGCGAAAGGCTTACTTGTCGGTGCGCTGCTTGAGCGCGGTGCCGAGAATATCGCCCAGCGTCGCCCCCGAATCGGAGGAGCCGTATTGCGCGATGGCCTCCTTCTCTTCGGCGACTTCGAGCGCCTTGATCGAGACCTGCACCTTGCGGGCCTTCTTGTCGAACTGGATCACCCGCGCATCGACCTTTTCGCCGACGGCGAAACGCTCGGCGCGCTGATCGGAGCGCTCGCGCGCCAGCTCAGAGCGCTTGATGAAGGTGGTGAAGTCGGTACCGGAGATCTTCACCTCGATGCCGCTTTCC
Source organism: Bradyrhizobium sp. (assembly GCA_041495185.1). GTDB lineage: Bacteria > Pseudomonadota > Alphaproteobacteria > Rhizobiales > Xanthobacteraceae > Bradyrhizobium. The sequence continues at coordinate 11,688 of JBGQCE010000014.1, read as the reverse complement.
TTCACTTCCAGCACTTCGCAGGTCACGACCGCGCCCTTCTTGACGTCGCCCGGCTCGGCGAAGGGATCGCCCTCGAGCTGCTTGACGCCGAGCGAGATGCGCTCCTTCTCGACATCGACATCGAGCACCACGGCCTTGACCATGTCGCCCTTCTTGAAGTTGTCGATCACCTGCTCGCCCGGAAGCTTCCAGTCGAGATCGGACAGATGGACCATGCCGTCGACATCGCCCTCGAGCCCGAGGAACAGGCCGAACTCGGTCTTGTTCTTGACCTCGCCCTCGATCGTCGACCCTACCGGGAATTTTTCGACGAACACTTCCCAGGGATTGCGCATGGTCTGCTTGAGGCCGAGCGAAATCCGGCGCTTGACCGAATCGACTTCGAGAACCTGCACTTCGACTTCCTGCGAGGTCGAAACGATCTTGCCGGGATGCATGTTCTTCTTGGTCCACGACATTTCCGAGACGTGGATCAGGCCTTCGATGCCCGGCTCCAGTTCGACGAACGCGCCGTAGTCGGTAATGTTGGTGACGCGGCCGGTGAAGCGCGCGTTGAGCGGGTACTTCGCCTCGATGCCCTGCCACGGATCGTCCAGCAACTGCTTCATGCCGAGCGAAATGCGGTGGGTCTCGTGGTTGATCTTGATGATCTTGACCTTCACGGTCTGGCCGATGGTCAGCACTTCGGTCGGGTGATTGACCCGGCGCCAGGCGATATCGGTGACATGCAACAGACCGTCGATGCCGCCGAGATCAACGAACGCACCGTAGTCGGTGATGTTCTTGACGACGCCGTCGATGACCTGGCCCTCTTCGAGATTCTGCACCAGTTCCTGGCGCTGCTCGGCGCGGGTCTCTTCGAGAACCGTGCGGCGCGACACCACGATGTTGCCGCGGCGGCGATCCATCTTGAGAATCTGGAACGGCTGCGAATTGTTCATCAGCGGTGCGACGTCGCGGATCGGGCGGATATCGACCTGCGAGCGCGGCAGGAAGGCTACTGCGCCGTCGAGATCGACGGTAAAGCCGCCCTTGACCTGATTGAAGATGACGCCATGCACCTTCTCGTTGTTGTTGAAGGCCTTCTCGAGCTTGCCCCAGCTTTCCTCGCGGCGCGCCTTGTCGCGCGACAGCACGGCTTCGCCGAGTGCATTCTCGATGCGGTCGAGAAACACCTCGACCTCGTCGCCAACCTTGAGATCGCTTTCGCGGCCGGGTCCTGCGAATTCGCGCAGCGCCACACGGCCTTCGGTCTTCAGGCCGACGTCGATGACGGCCATGTCCTTCTCGATCGCAACAACAATGCCCTTGATGACGGAGCTTTCCTGCAGGTTGCCGCCGGCAAAGGACTCGTCGAGCATGGCGGCAAAATCGTCGCGGGAAGGATTATAGGAAGTAGCAGTCGAAGCCATTTGTTCTCCAGATGCGGGTATCGCCGGCCATTCGGGTTAAGGGGCGTATCGCGCGTGAAGTGTCAGGGGTCCGCAAACCCTAACGACCGCTAATCGCGACAATTCGCGACAGCGGGCCGGCAGCATGCCTGCACGTTCGATCCGTTGGTTTTGTCCGGAGCCTTAAGCTTATCGATCTCAAGAAACGAGTTCGAGATACCGACTTTCAAGAACCGGGAGCGGGCTTTCCTCCATTGACGGCAGGGGCTCAAACCCGCTGCCGGCCCGCTCGGACAGCCTCGACAATGTCGATGGCGGCCCGGACGCCGCCTTCTATATCCAAATGCGAGTTATCGAGCAAGTGAGCATCCGCAGCCGCTTTCAGGGGCGCTGTGGCCCTGTTCCGGTCGCGTTCGTCGCGTTTGAGGATATCCGCCAGTACCGCGGCCTCGTCGGCGTCCTCGCCCCTCGCCCTTGCTTCCAGGGTCCGGCGGCGGGCGCGGACCTTGGGGTCGGCAACGACGAAAATCTTCACGTCGGCGTCCGGACAGATCACGGTGCCGATATCGCGGCCATCGAGCACCGCGCCCGGCGGGTCGGCCGCAAATTGGCGCTGAAAATTGACCAGTACCTCCCGCACCCGGGGGATGGCCGAGACCACGGAGGCGGCATCGCCAACCGCTTGCGTCTTGAGCGCCGGGTTCCCGAACTTTTCAGGATCGAGTTCCAGCGCGGCGGCGACCGCACGCGCTTCATCGGTGAGATCGGCGCCGGCGTCCAGAAGCGCCTTGGCCACCGCGCGGTAGATCACGCCGGTATCGAGGTGGCGATAACCGTAGTGATGGGCGAGCCGCTTGCCGAGCGTGCCCTTCCCTGACGCGGCTGGTCCGTCGATGGCGATGATCATGCGCCCATCTGCGATAGTCTGACCGGATTGGTCAAGCGCCCGGATCTAACGGCTGGATTCGGCTGGCTTGGCCCGCTTTTCCTCGGGGACCGGACGAAGCGGCAATGCCGTCCATTGGCGGTCACGCATAGCGGATTGACTTATCGTGAATTCGAAACGGCAATCATCCTTCGTCAGATAAATTCGCGCGTGAGTGTCATCGAGGTCCGAGCCTTCCATGACAAACTTGTTCAAGTCGCCGGGCAGCGGAGCGAAGAAGGCCATCGCAAAGCTGTTCTTTGTGATCTGGTTATCACCAAAGACGTCCATGCAGGATTTAGGAGCTTCATCGAAGGGGAAACCAACGCTGGCGGACCAATTCGGTTGTCAAAGATATCCCGGCCTTAGACGAACTCCGCCCTAAGAGTGCGCATCACCGGAATGAAATCCGGAAAGCTGGGAACGATGATCATGCTGGACATGTCTTGGCTGGTTGAGGGCCACGGGCTCTTCGCAGCGGCCGTTCCTCGGTGAAGATGTTGCGCGACGCGAATTCGGCAGGACTGGCGAAGGTTAGATATTCGCGCATGGCATCCGACGGCGACGTCGTTGTAAACCATGGATTAGTCAAACGGCGCGCGGAGCCGGAAACCCAATCTGGAACGCGGCCAAGCCGACGCTGTTTTGCCAGATATTCGGCGATGGCGCCGACCAGCGCATCAAGCCTGACGTCGCCAGTCAATTTCGGCTCGCGCTCGATCGACGCATAACGGTCCAGATCGGTTTTCGCCAAATCAAACGTGTCAACGAATTCGGAGAGTTCGACGTCCTGCGCCGAACCGGCCCGAATCCTTTCAACTGCGTCAGCGAGGGTATTGGGGTGCATCGACTCCTCCCTCGCGATTCATGTTTTTCAATAGAAATCGCTGCTTCTCGGAAGAGGCAGCACTAATTGGGAAGTATCGGCCAAGCAGGGCTATTGCCTCCTCTGCGGTCGAGATACCTACGACTTGCATCAAATTAAGAATATCGAGCCGCTCCGTCTCACCGCGGACCGGGTCCATGACCCGAGCAGCTTTTAGTTTTAGTGCAAGCAAATATTCTGCCGACGGGACCGAAATCACAAGTCCCGGCGGAGAGCCATCGCGCGGAAACGTCCCAAACTCTAAATGATCGGCGGCGCGATCCGCGAGTGCGCTGAGGTGGAACGCAACGCCGTCGTTGAACCAGTTGTCCTGCCAGTCATTTTTCTTGGCGATTTCATGCACGACCGCCGCCAGCCAACCCGGCAGAGGATGCTCCAGTGCGGACACGTCAACATCTTCCGTGGCAAACCGGAAATTGCTCGCCAGCATCAACGCGGAACCCCGTAAACCGCAATCTGCAGCTTCGTTCCCGCCGCTGCCGCCGCGCGACCAATCTGATCGAATGCGTCGAGCAATGCGTCGCGGCCGAAGGCTGCTCCCATCACGCTCCCCTCATGAAAACTCCGCCCCAAGCGAGCGCATCATTGGAATGAAATCAGGAAAGCTGGTGGCGATAAAGGCGGTGTCATCGACCTTCACCGGCTTGTCGGCGGCAAGACCCATCACCAGCGCCGACATCGCGATGCGATGATCCATATGCGTGGCGACAAGGCCACCGCCCGCAACATGACCCTTGCCTTCGACGATCATGTCGTCGCCTGAGATCTCGACCTTGACGCCGTTGACGCGCAGCATGGCGGCGGTGGCTTCCAGCCGGTCGGATTCCTTGACGCGCAGTTCCTGCAGGCCCCGCATGATGGTGGTGCCTTCGGCAAAGCTCGCTGCCACCGCGAGCACCAGATATTCGTCGATCATCGAAGGCGCGCGCTCGGGCGGCACCTCGACGCCGCGCAGCTTCGAGGCACGTACCCTGAGCTGCGCCATCGGCTCGCCGGCATCGCTGCGAGCACCGCTTTCCTCGATCGACGCACCCATCTCGCGCAGCGTCGTGAACAGCCCGGTGCGCAGCGGATTGGTCATGACGTCCGACAGAATGACATCGGAGCCCTCGACAATCAATGCGGCCACGATCGGAAATGCCGCCGATGACGGATCGGCCGGCACCACGACATCGGCGCCGTGCAGCTCGGGCTGTCCGGTGAGCGCGATTTTGCGGCCGTGGCTGCCCTCACGCTCCGAGACGATCTGCGCACCGAAATGCTTCAACATCAGCTCGGTATGGTCGCGGCTGGCCTCGGTTTCGATCACGGTGGTGACGCCGGGCGCGGCCAGCCCCGCCAGCAGCACGGCGGATTTGACCTGCGCCGAGGCCACTGGCGTCCGATAGAGAATCGGCAGCGGATCGCGCGCGCCATTGAGCGTCAGCGGCAGGCGGCCGCCTTCCCTGCTTGAGCCTACCCGCGCACCCATCAATTCCAGGGGATCGAGCACCCGCCGCATTGGCCTGCCGCGCAGCGAGGCGTCGCCGTCGAAGACAGCCGTGATCGGGCAACCCGCCACCGCGCCCATCACCAGCCGGCAGCCGGTGCCGGAATTGCCGAAATCGAGCGGAACTTGCGGCTGGGCGAAGCCGGCCACGCCGACACCCCGCACGACCCAGGCGAAATCGCCGGTTCGCTCCACCTGCGCGCCCAGCGCCTGCATCGTCTTGGCGGTGTTCAAGACGTCTTCGCCCTCGAGCAGGCCCGAAACCCTCGTCTGGCCCACCGCCAGAGCGCCCAAAATCAGGGCGCGGTGCGAAATCGACTTGTCGCCGGGAACACGGGCCTTCCCGGTCAGGGGGCCGCTGAGGCGGGCTTCCAGCGGCGTCGGATGGTCGGCAAGCCAGTCTGAATGGGTCAAGATTGTGTCCTCTGCGCGCGCGGCAGGTAACACATGGGCCGCGCGGCGTCACGTTGGCATCCGTCACCCGCAAAGCGCTATTGACAGCGGCGCGGCAACTAGCCAAGTGAAGCACCGTTTTTCAGAAATTCCCAGGATTGCACACGTGGCCAAATCCGATCTCGGAACCAAACGCATTTGCCCGACGACGGGTAAGAAATTCTATGACCTCAACAAGAGCCCGGTGATCTCACCCTACACTGGCGAGGTCGTGCCGATTGCACCGATACCGCCGCCGCGGACCCGCGCCGACGCCGCGGCCCGCGCCAGTGCCGCAGCCGCAGCCTCCGCCGCCGAAGCAACGCCGGAGCCGGTCGAGGCTGAAGAGTTGGTGCCGCTCGAGGAAGCCGACGCCGAGGAGAACACCGGCAAGGTCAAGGCCGTTGTTCCCGAGTCCGAAGACGACATCGAGATCGACGAAACCATCGAAGACGCCGATGATGACGATTCCACCTTCATCGCCGACGAGGAAGAAGGCGACGAGGACGTCACCGACATCATCGGCGACGTCGGCGGCGACGAGGAGACTTGAGATCGGCCTCGAACTGTGTTCAGGGTTTTTGCCCGCACGTCGCCCAAGGCGCGCGGGAAGCATGATCCGGAAAAGTGGGAACCGGTTGTCCGAAAAGATCATGCTCAAACGATAGTGCTAAGGGGCCATAGCTCAGCTGGGAGAGCGCTTGCATGGCATGCAAGAGGTCGGCGGTTCGATCCCGCCTGGCTCCACCAGCCTTCGCAGGCTACGCCTGCTTCGGCTGGGCAAGCCCTCTCGTAGCGAAGGCTGCCCCGCCGAAGCCCACAGGGGCGAAGGCGGGCCTCGGCAAGCCCGGCTGCCTCGTTGTAGCCTCTATGCCAAGTGGGGCAGCGCCATGAAGTACGTCTACATTCTAGAAAGCCTCGATTCCAAACACTTTTACGTCGGCATCACCGACGACCTCCGCGCCCGACTAACGAAGCACAATGCCCGCGAAGTGCCGCACACGTCGAAGTACGGACCTTGGCGGATAAGAACCTACGTCGCGTTCAGCGACGAAGGGCGCGCTATCGCATTCGAGAAATACTTGAAGTCAGGCTCCGGCCGGGCATTTGCGAACAAGCGTCTCTGATGCTTAATGCCTGCGACGACGTCCTCCACAAACCTCGCAAGAAACGCCCATGACGAGTGAAAATGCCCCCGGTGCGATGACCGGATTGCGCGTGATCGATCTCACGCGGGTTCTCGGCGGACCCTACTGCACGCAAATCCTCGCCGATCACGGCGCCGACGTGATCAAGGTCGAGCCGCCCGCCGGCGACGAGGTGCGCGACTGGGGACCGCCGTTCCACGGCGATGAAGCCGCCTACTTCGTCGGTATCAACCGCAACAAGCGTTCGATCGGGCTCGACCTCGCCTCGGAAGGCGGGCGCACCGTGCTGATGAAGATGCTGGAGGGCGCCGACGTCCTGATCGAGAATTTCAAGCCGGGCACGCTCGACAAATGGGGCATCGGCAACGACGTGCTGCGCGCCAGATTTCCAAAACTCGTGCACTGCCGGATCTCCGGCTTCGGCGCCGACGGCCCGCGCGGCGGCAATCCCGGCTACGACGCCATCATCCAGGCCATGACCGGAATGATCGCCGCGACCGGCTCGCCGCAAAGCGGGCCGATGCGGATCGGCGTGCCGCTGGTCGATATCACCACCGGGCTTTACGCGGCGATCGGCATTCTGATGGCGCTGTCGGAGCGGCAGAAATCCGGCGTCGGGCAGTTTCTCGAAACCACGCTGTATGAAACCGGCCTTGCCATCATGCATCCGCACGCCGCGAATTATTTCATGCACGGCAAGCCGCCGCAGCTCACCGGCAACGAGCATCCCAATCTTGTGCCCTATGCGATCTTCCCGACCCGCACCGACAACATCTTCATCGGCGTCGGCAATGACGGCACCTTCCGCAAACTCTGCAAAGAAATCGGCAAACCCGAACTCGGCACCGATCCCCGATTTGCCCGCAACAAGGACCGCATCGCCAACCGCGACGCGCTGCGCACCGAGCTTGCCGCGGTCTTCAGCCAGCACGACGCCGGGCCGCTGTGCGATCGTCTGCTCGCCGCAGGCCTGCCGGCAGGACCGGTGCAGTCGATCGACCAGGCGCTCACCAGCGCCCACACCGCCCATCGCGGCGACGTCATCGAAAAGGACTGGTACAAGGGGGTAGCGTCCCCGATCCGCCTGGAACGCAGCAAGCCAAGCCTGCGCCGCGTCCCGCCGAAATTCAGCCAGCACGCAACCGAGGTGCTGACGGAGTTCGGATATTCCAGAGGCGAGATCGATGCCCTGGTCGCCAAGGGCGTGGTCTGCGGCCCGGAACGAAAGCGCTGAGTTAGATCACCGCCGTCGCCCCGGCGAACGCCGGGGCCCATAACCACAGGCGCTTATTGTTACAAGAGGCGTTGGACAGTGTGCCCAACGCAAGGCCGCGGGGTATGGGTCCCGGCGCACGCTTCGCTTGGCCGGAACGATGGGCTATGTGTCTCCGCCCTCCTCCTATTTTCCGCTTCCCTTGGCTGGCGCTTCCCCCGTACCATCCAGCCGCTTAGACGGTCATTTGCACGTCATCCGGCGCTGCTAACGCGCAACAACGATGATGACGGTCCAACCGGGAGGAATTTTATGACTCTGGCTCTTCGACAATTCGGCGCTGCCGCGGCAGTCGCCGCCACACTGGCTTTTGCCGCCACCCCCGCGCATGCGGTGACCGAGCTTCAGTGGTGGCACGCGATGACCGGCGGCAACAACGACGTCGTCAACAAGCTCGCGGAAGACTTCAACGCCAGCCAGTCGGACTACAAGGTCGTTCCGTCCTTCAAGGGTGGCTATGCCGACACCATGAACGCCGGCATCGCCGCATTCCGCGCCGGCAACGCGCCACACATCATGCAAGTGTTCGAGGTCGGCACCGCGACGATGATGAGCGCCACCGGCGCCATCAAGCCCGTGTACCAATTGATGAAGGATGCCGGCGAGCCGTTCGATCCCAAAGCCTATCTTCCAACGATCACCGGCTACTACTCGACCTCCAAGGGCGACATGCTGTCGTTTCCCTTCAACTCTTCATCCATGGTGATGTGGATCAACAAGGACGAGCTGAAGAAGGCCGGCATCGCCGCGATCCCGAAAACCTGGCCGGAAGTCTTCGATGCCGCCAAGAAGCTGAAGGCGGCGGGTCACGCGACCTGCGGCTTCTCCAACGCCTGGGCGACATGGGCCCATATCGAGCAGTTCTCCGCGTGGCACAACGTGCCGATCGGCACCAAGGCGAACGGGCTCGACGGCTTTGACACCGAGCTGAAGTTCAACTCGCCGCTGCATGTCAAGCACCTGCAGAACCTGATGGAGCTGCAGAAAGACAAGACCTACGACTATGCCGGCCGCGCCAACGCCGGTGAAGCCCGGTTCGGCTCGGGCGAATGCGCGATTTTCCTGACTTCCTCGGGATATTACGGGACCGCAAAAGGCACCGCCAAATTCGATTTCACATCGGCGCCGATGCCTTATTATCCCGATGTCACCGGTGCTCCGCAGAATTCGATCATCGGCGGCGCATCGCTTTGGGTGATGGGCGGCAAGAAGCCCGAGGAATACAAAGGCGTGGCGAAGTTCTTCACCTTCCTGTCCGACACCGACCGCCAGGTCAAGCTGCATCAGGAATCCGGCTACCTGCCGATCACCAAGGCGGCTTATGAAAAGACCAAGGCGTCGGGCTTCTACGAAAAGAACCCGACCCTGGAAACGCCCCTCAAGGAGCTGACCAACAAGGAGCCTACGGAGAATTCACGTGGCCTGCGCTTTGGCAACATGGTGCAGATGCGCGACGTCTGGGCCGAGGAAATGGAAGCCGCGCTCGCGGGGCAGAAGACCGCCCAGCAGGCGCTCGACGCTGCCGTGACGCGTGGCAATGCCATGCTGCGGGCGTTTGAAAAGACCGCAAAATAGGCGGGCCGCTATGCTCCCTCTCCGTTTCGGAGAGGGAGTTTTTCCGAGAAACGCAGGTTAGGCCACGAACGCCCTGAATGGAAAAGTCTGCCTTTTTCAGCAACAAGCTACTTCCGTATCTGCTGCTCGTGCCGCAGCTCATCATCACATTCGTATTTTTCTACTGGCCGGCCAGCCAGGCGGTCTGGCAATCGTTCCTGCGTGAGGATGCCTTCGGCCTGTCATCAGAATTCATCGGCCTGGAGAATTATCAGGCGCTGTTTGCGCAGCCCGAATATTACAAGGCCATGCTGACGACGCTGGTGTTCTCGACGCTGGTCGCGGTGCTGTCGCTCTCGATCGCGCTATTGTTCGCAACCCAGGCCGACAAGAACCTGAAAGCCGCCCCGTTCTACAAGACCTTCATGATCTGGCCCTACGCTGTGGCACCGGCCGTGGCCGGCGTGCTGTGGTTCTTCATGTTCCATCCATCGCTCGGTACCCTGGCGCGGCCGCTGCGCTGGATGGGCTTTGACTGGAATCCGCTGCTGAACGGCAACCACGCCATGATCCTGGTGGTGATGGCCGCGGTATGGAAGCAGATCTCCTACAACTTCCTGTTCTTTCTGGCCGGATTGCAGTCGATCCCCAAAAGCGTCATCGAAGCCGGCGCGATCGACGGCGCCGGTCCGATGCGGCGGTTCTGGACCATCGTGTTTCCGCTGCTGTCGCCGACCACGTTCTTTCTGCTGGTCGTAAACGTCGTCTACGTCTTCTTCGATACGTTCGGCATCATCGACGCGGTGACGGGCGGCGGTCCTGCCGGCGCGACCACCACCATGGTCTACAAGGTTTATGCGGACGGTCGGCTCGGCGGCGATCTCGGCGGTTCGGCGGCGCAATCCGTGGTCCTGATGGTCATCGTCATCGGACTGACCGCGATCCAGTTCCGTTATGTCGAGCGCAAGGTGCAATACTGATGGTCGAGCACCGCCCGCTGAACGACATCATCGCCTACGCCATCCTGACCCTTGGCGTGTTCATTGTCGCCTTTCCAGTCTATCTCGCGCTGATCGCTTCGACGCATGATGCCGCGACCGTGGTCGGCGGCAACATGCCGCTATTGCCGGGCGGCCATGCCCTGGAAAACTACTACAGGGCCGTCTTCGTTGGCGGGTCGCGCACCAGCCGGGAGCCGGTCGGGCACCTGCTGATGAATTCGTTTATCTCCGCCACCGGCATCGCGGTGGGCAAGATCATCATTTCGATCCTGTCCGCCTATGCCGTGGTGTATTTCCGCTTTCCGTTCCGCAAGACGGCGTTCTGGATCATCTTCGTCACACTGATGCTGCCGGTCGAGGTTCGCATCTATCCGACCTACAAGGTGGTAGCCGACCTGCATATGCTCGACACCTATGCCGGGTTAATTCTGCCCCTGATCGCATCCGCGACCGGCACGCTATTGTTTCGGCAATTCTTCATGACGGTGCCGGACGAGCTTTTGGAAGCATCGCGCATCGACGGCGCCGGCCCGTTCCGGTTCTTCAAGGATACGCTTTTACCGCTATCGGTCACGACGATCGCGGCCCTGTTCGTGATCCAGTTCATCTATGGCTGGAATCAATATCTGTGGCCGCTGCTCATCACCACCCAGGATTCGATGCAGACCATCGTCACCGGCATCAAGAAGATGCTGACGACGACGGACGAGCTGGCCGAATGGCAGCTGGCGATGGCGACCGCCGTGCTCGCGATGCTGCCGCCGGTCGCGGTAGTGGTGTTCATGCAGCGGCTGTTCGTGCGCGGACTGGTCGAGACAGAAAAATGAGAAGGCGAATAGCGAGTAGCGAGTGGCGAATGGAAAACTCTACGGACGCTTTCTCATCCTGCTCATTTCTATTCGCTACTCGCCATTCGCTATTCGCTGGTGCAACCCATGGCTAACGTAACTCTCCGCAACGTCCGCAAGACCTACGCCGGCGGCTTCGAGGCCATCAAAGGTATCGACTTCGAGGTCGGCGACGGCCAGTTCTGTGTGCTGGTAGGCCCCTCCGGTTGCGGCAAGTCCACCCTGCTGCGCATGGTCGCGGGGCTTGAGACCATCACCGGCGGCGAGATCGATATCGGCGGGCGCATCGTCAACCAGATCGAGCCGGCCGACCGTGACATCGCGATGGTGTTCCAGAATTACGCGCTCTATCCGCACATGAGCGTGCGCGAGAACATCGAGTTCGGGCTGCGCATGCGCAAGACGCCCCGTCCGGAAATGGACCGGCGCGTCAAAGAGGCCGCGGAGATCCTCGGCATCGATCACCTGTTCGATCGCAAGCCGAAGCAACTCTCGGGGGGCCAGAAGCAGCGAGTCGCGGTCGCGCGCGCGATCGTGCGCAACCCGGCGGTGTTTCTGTTCGACGAGCCGCTTTCGAACCTCGACGCGAAGATGCGCGTACAGATGCGCGCGGAGATCACGAAGCTGCAGCAGCGGCTGGAGACGACATCGGTCTACGTGACGCACGATCAGATCGAGGCGATGACGATGGGACACCGCATTGCCGTCATGCGCGATGCGCGCCGCCGATGAATTTCTTCG
>JBGQCE010000013.1:0-18002 GCA_041495185.1 Bradyrhizobium sp. | reverse complement strand
GATCGCCTATAATGGCGACAGCGCGGAGCGCCGGGCCGATCTCGGCGAAGCCATGACCGCCGCCGCAGGAGGTATCGTCACTGCGCAGGCCAAGGCCGAATTCGAACGCGCCGTCGCCTTGAATGCCGACGAGGCCAAGGCGGGCTACTTCCTTGGGCTTGCCGCCGCGCAGGATGGCCGCACCTCGGAGGCGACGTCGATCTGGCGCACGATGCTTGCGAAGGGGCCGCCGAATGCGCCGTGGCGTCCGCTGGTTCAGGCTGCATTGGCGCGGGTCGGCGGTTCCAGTGCCCCGGTATTGTCGGACGATGCGGTGGCTGCGGCAAAAGACATGAACGAGACCGACCGCGGCGCGATGATCCGTGGCATGGTCGAGCGCCTCGCCAGCCGATTGAAGCAAAACGGCGGCGACGTCGAGGGATGGCTGCGGCTGGTCCGGGCCTATATGGTGATGGGCGATCGCGACCAGGCGAGGAGCGCGCTGTCAGACGCCCGCCAGGCGGTTGCCAACGACGTCGAGCGGCTGCGGCAATTGAATGAGGGCCTGAAGAGTCTCGGGCTCGATGGATGAGCATGGTGTCGAGAAGTGTGAAGCGGTTTTCGGTTAACATGATGCCCAGGATTAAGGGCGCATGATGCCGAAAAGTATTAAGCGGTTTTCGGATAACATCATGCGCTGGAAAAAAGGCCACGCATGACGCGCAAGCAACGGCGTTTGACATTGATCGGGGGCTCGCTCGCGGTGCTCGCGGTCGCAGCCGCGCTGGTGCTGAACGCGATGCGCGATTCGATCGTGTTTTTCTCGACGCCTGCGATGGTGGCCGACAAACATATTCCGGCGGGCAGGCGGTTCCGGCTGGGCGGCCTCGTGCAGCCGGGGTCGCTGGTGCGCGGCGATAACCTGGCGGTCACGTTCCAGGTCGCCGACGGCAGCGCCACCTTGCCGGTTTCCTACAAGGGAATTCTCCCTGACCTGTTCCGCGAAGGGCAGGGGGTGGTCGCCGAAGGCGCGCTCGACTCCTCCGGGGTGTTCAGGGCCGACACCGTGCTCGCCAAGCACGACGAGAATTACATGCCCAGGGAAGTAGCGGACGCGCTGAAGAAACAGGGGCACTGGAAGGACGACTACGGCGCGAAGCCGGCCTATAATGCAAAACCCGCGAACACCCAGGGAGCGTCGCAGTGATCGCGGAAGCCGGACATTACGCACTGGTGCTCGCGTTGGGCTTGGCGTTGATCCAGTCGACCTTGCCGATCCTGGGCGCGCGCCTTCGCGACCCCGCCTTGATGAATGTCGCGCGGTCGACGGCGCTGACGCAACTTCTGTTCGTCGCGGCGTCGTTCGCCGCACTCGTCGCCTTGCACGTCACATCGGATTTTTCCGCCATCAATGTGTTCGAGAATTCGCATTCGCTGAAGCCGCTGATCTACAAGATCACCGGCGTGTGGGGCAATCATGAAGGCTCCATGCTGCTGTGGGTGTCGATCCTGGCGCTGTTCGGCGGCCTGGTCGCGGCCTTCGGCAACAATCTGCCGCTGTCGCTGCGCGCCCATGTGCTGGCGGTGCAGGCCTGGGTCGCCAGCGCGTTCTATCTGTTCATCCTGATCACCTCGAACCCGTTCCTGCGCATCGCCAATCCGCCGATCGAGGGCCGCGACCTCAATCCGGTGCTGCAGGACATCGGCCTCGCGGTGCATCCGCCGATGCTCTATCTCGGCTATGTCGGATTCTCGATTTCGTTTTCCTTCGCCGTCGCCGCCCTGATCGAAGGCCGGATCGATGCGGCATGGGCGCGCTGGGTGCGGCCGTGGACGCTGATGGCGTGGATCTTCCTCACGCTCGGCATCGCGATGGGCTCGTACTGGGCCTATTACGAACTCGGCTGGGGTGGCTGGTGGTTCTGGGACCCGGTCGAAAACGCCTCGCTGATGCCATGGCTTGCAGGCACGGCGCTATTGCATTCCCTGGTGGTAATGGAAAAGCGCAATGCGCTCAAGGTGTGGACCATCCTGCTTTCGATCCTGGCGTTCTCGCTGTCGCTGCTCGGCACCTTCCTGGTGCGCTCGGGCGTACTGACGTCGGTGCATGCGTTCGCGACCGATCCGACGCGCGGGGTTTTCATCCTGTTGATCCTCTGCATCTTCATCGGCGGCAGTCTTTCGCTTTATGCGTGGCGTGCCTCGGCGTTGAAGCAGGGCGGCCTGTTCGCGCCGATCTCGCGCGAGGGTGCGCTGGTGCTCAACAACCTGTTCCTCACTTCCGCCTGCGCCACCGTTTTAATCGGAACGCTGTATCCGCTGGCGCTGGAAGTTCTGACCGGCGACAAGATTTCGGTCGGCGCGCCGTTTTTCAATCTTACCTTCGGACCGCTGTTCCTTCCGTTGATGATCGCGGTGCCGTTCGGCCCGTTGCTGGCATGGAAGCGCGGCGATCTTCTCGGCGCGGCGCAGCGCCTGACCGCGGCCGGCGTCGCGGCGTTGATCGCCATCGCGATGCTGTGGGCGTGGACGCGCGGCGGCAGCGCCTTCGCACCGCTCGCGATCGGGCTCGCCGTCTTTGTCATCGCGGGCGCCCTGAGCGACCTCGCCGAACGCACCGGCCTGTTCCGCGTACCGTTTGCAACTTCGATGCGGCGCACGCGCGGGTTGCCGCGTTCGACCTGGGGGACCTTGTTCGCCCATGCCGGCGTCGGCGTGGCTTTGATCGGGATCGTCTGCGAGACCACATGGAACACCGAATACATCGGATCGATGAAGCCTGATGATGTTGCAAGGATCGCCGGCTACGAGTTGAAGCTCGACGGCCTGACGCAGCGGCAGGGGCCGAATTTTCGCGAAATGGTGGCGCAGTTCACGGTCAGTCTCGATGGCGAACGGCTCAGCGCGATGACACCGTCGAAACGCAGTTTCACCGCGCGGGGAATGTCGACCACCGAAGCCGCGCTGCTGACGCGCGGGGTGAGCCAGCTATACATATCGCTTGGCGACACTGCCGCCGACGGGGCGATCGCGGTGCGGATTTATCACAAGCCGCTGGTGTTGCTGATCTGGTTCGGTCCCGTGCTGATGGCATTCGGCGGCATGCTGTCGCTGTCGGATCGCCGGCTGCGGGTCGGTGCACCGAAGCCTGCGAAGTCTTTGCGCGGATTGCAGGCGGCGGAGTCACTCTCTCCCTCATCCTGAGGAGCTCGTAGCGGCGTCTCGAAGGATGAGGATTTGGCCATCCTTCGAGACGCATCCTTCGGATGCTCCTCAGGATGAGGGAAGAACATGCGGAAGCTGATTGCGACGTCGATCGTCCTGGTGCTCACGGTGTTTGCCGCTTCAAACGTGCAGGCGGTGCAGCCGGACGAGATCATGTCCGATGCGGTAAAGGAATTGCGGGCGCGGGATTTGTCGCGCGAACTGCGCTGCATGGTGTGCCAAAACCAGTCGATTGACGATTCCGACGCGCCCCTGGCGCGCGATTTGCGGCTCCTGGTGCGCGAGCGGATCGCGGCCGGCGACAGCGACGCCCAGGTGATCGATTTTCTGGTCGCGCGCTATGGTGAATTCGTGCTGCTGAAGCCGCGCCTCGAACGCCACACTCTGCTGCTGTGGCTGTTGCCGCCGCTTGCGCTGGCCGGAGGCGGCCTGGCGCTATGGATATACAGCCGGCGGCGCTCGAAATCCGGGACGGCGGAGGATCAATCCCTGTTGCATTTGACGGCAGAGGAAGAAGCGCGGCTGGAACGGCTGATTGCGGCAGAACCGTCGCCGGACAAACCGGTATAACCCTGCGGTAACCCATTGTTGTCCCTGCGATCAACTGCCGCACTGGTTCGCCGTATCATTACAAAAGTTTAATTCCCCCGCCAGCGCGCCGTAAGGCGGAAATCCCCATCTTCAGGCCCATAAGGTGCTCGCCCCCGGCACCGTTAGATTCAGGCTCTGGAGATTTCCGAAATGACTGACCGTCCCACCGATCTTTCGTCCCTCCCGTCTTATCGGGCGCCCCGCCGTTCGCTGTTCTCCGCGCGCAAATTCGCGCTGATGGCCTCGGTCGTCGCCGGCCTCGGCATCGCGGTTTACGGCTTCAGCCCCTCGCAGGGTCCGGTTGATATCTTCACCAGCCCCGCGCATGCGCAGGTCAACAACGAAGTCCGCAAAGTGGAGAAGCCCGTCGGCTTTGCCGACATCGTGGAGCGCGTGAAACCGTCAGTGATTTCGGTGAAAATCAACATCAACGAGAAGGTTGCCAAGGACGACGACAGCTCCAAGAGTGATGACTCGCCGTTCCAGCCGGGCTCGCCGATGGAGCGCTTTTTCCGCCGCTTCGGCGGACCTGATGGCTTGCCGCCGGGCCTGCGCGGCGGACCCCGCGGCGGGCGCGGCGCCGTGACCGGCCAGGGTTCCGGTTTCTTCATTTCCGCCGACGGCTTTGCCGTCACCAACAATCACGTGGTCGACGGCGCCGACAAGGTCGAAGTCACGACCGACGACGGCAAGACCTATAGCGCGAAGGTGATCGGTACCGACGCGCGCACCGACGTCGCCCTGATCAAGGTTGAGGGCGGCTCGAATTTCCCGTTCGCCAAGCTTTCGGACGGCAAGCCCCGGATCGGCGACTGGGTGCTCGCGGTCGGCAATCCCTTCGGCCTCGGCGGCACGGTTACGGCCGGCATCGTCTCGGCCAACGGCCGCGACATCGGCAACGGCCCGTACGACGATTTCATCCAGATCGACGCGCCCGTGAACAAGGGCAACTCCGGTGGTCCGGCCTTCAACACCGAGGGCGAAGTGATGGGCGTCAACACCGCGATCTATTCGCCGTCGGGCGGCAGCGTCGGCATTGCGTTCGCGATCCCGGCATCGACCGTGAAGAACGTGATTTCCCAGCTCAAGGACAAGGGCTCGGTCAGCCGCGGCTGGATCGGTGTCCAGATTCAACCGGTCACGGCTGAGATCGCCGACAGCCTCGGGCTGAAGAAGGCGGAAGGCGCGCTGGTTGCAGAACCCCAGGCCAACGGTCCGGCTGCCAAGGCCGGCATCGAATCCGGCGACGTGATCACAGCGGTGAACGGCGAGACGGTCAAGGATGCCCGCGAACTCGCCCGCACCATCGGCAGCCTCGCGCCCGGCAATGCGGTGAAGCTCAACGTGCTTCACAAGGGTAAGGACAAGGTGATCAACCTGACGCTTGGCCAATTGCCGAACACGCTGGAAGCCAAGGCCGACACCGACAACAGCGACAAAGGCGGCGCAACCCGCGGCACTGATGTGCCGAAGCTCGGCCTGACCGTCGCGCCTGCCAACAGCGTTGCCGGCGCCGGCAAGGATGGCGTCGTCATCACCGAAGTCGATCCGAAGAGTGCGGCGGCGGAGCGTGGTTTCAAGGAAGGCGATGTGATTCTCGAAGTCGCGGGAAAGAGCGTCGCCAGTGCCGGAGATGTGCGCGAAGCGATCAACGCCGCGCGCAACGACAACAAGAACAGCGTTCTGATGCGTGTGAAGAGCGGCGGTTCGTCGCGCTTCGTGGCAGTACCCCTGGCGAAGGGTTAAGTATCAAGTGTCCCCGAGATGGAGGGTGTCGCCGGCATTAATCGCCCCCGCCGACGGCTCTTTCCGGGGGGCGGGTGAAAAACCCGCTCCCTTAGCTACCTTCCGGTGGAATACGCCCCCCTCCGTCGGAAGGGTCTAAGGGCGGTGGAGTCCCCCAGCTTCACCGCCCGCTTTTTCGCTTAACCAGGAGGCGTCAGGTCGCCTTGCATGAGGATGCCGACCGCGCCATGGTGACAGAGAGCTGGACCACTTGACCGCAACCGACTCCCATATGCGCCTTTTGATCATCGAAGACGACCGCGAGTCCGCCGACTATCTGGTCAAGGCGTTTCGCGAAGTCGGTCACGTCGCCGATCTCGCTGGCGATGGCGAGGAAGGGTTGGCGCTGGCCGATAGCGGCGACTATGACGTGCTGGTGGTCGACCGGATGCTGCCGAAACGCGACGGCCTGTCGCTGATCGGCGCCTTGCGCGAGAAGGGCGATCGCACGCCGGTTTTGATTCTCTCGGCGCTCGGACAGGTCGACGACCGCATCAAGGGCTTGCGCGCCGGCGGCGACGATTACCTGCCAAAACCCTATTCATTCGCTGAACTGCTGGCGCGGGTCGAGGTGCTGTCGCGCCGCCATGGTGGTCCGGCCGAGGAAACCAGCTATCGCGTCGGCGATCTCGAGCTCGATCGGCTCTCGCACCGGGTAGCGCGCGGCAAGGACGAGTTGACGCTGCAGCCGCGCGAGTTCCGGCTGCTGGAATATTTGATGAAGCACGCAGGACAGGTGGTGACGCGAACCATGCTGCTGGAAAACGTCTGGGACTATCATTTCGATCCACAGACCAATGTCATCGACGTGCACATTTCGCGGCTGCGCTCCAAGATCGACAAGGGTTTTGAGCGACCGCTGCTTCACACAATTCGCGGCGCGGGATACATGATTCGTGACGGCATTCGGTAAGCTGATCCGAACCACGGCGTTCAGGCTGACGCTGGTCTATCTGTTTTTGTTTGCGCTGTTTGCCGCATCGCTGCTGGGCTATTTCGCCTGGAACACGCGCCGGCTGATCACCGAGCAGATCACCACCACGGTGAACGCTGAGACCGGCGAATTATCGGATATCTTTGGACGCCGGGGACTGCGCGGGCTGGTGTTAAACATCGAGAACAGGGCGTTGCGGCCCGGCGCCAATCTCTATCTCGTGACCACGCCGGCGGGGCAGGCCATCGCCGGCAATGTCGGCTCGCTCGCGCCGGGCGTGATGGCGACATCAGGATGGTCCGAGACCGCCTACCGGCGGCTTGACGATCAGGACAGCTCGGACCATCGCGCGCTGGTGCGTGTCACCGAACTGAGTAGCGGCTTCCGGCTCCTGATCGGGCGCGATCTGGAAGAACGAAGACGGCTGTTCGGCATCGTTGCGAAAGCCGCGCAATGGTCGCTGCTGATCGTCGTGGTGCTTGGCCTTGGCGGCGGCGTCTTTGTTGCGCGGCGCGTGCTGCGGCGGATCGATGCCATGACCGGCACCACCCAGCGCATCATGGCGGGCGATCTGAGCGGGCGGTTGCCGGTCGGGCGCAGCGGCGACGAACTCGACCGTCTGGCGGAAAACCTCAATGCCATGCTGGAGCGGATCGAAGCGTTGATGATGGGCCTGAAGGAAGTTTCCGACAACATCGCCCACGACCTGAAGACGCCGCTGACCCGGTTGCGCAATCGCGCTGAAGAGGCGCTGGCGAAATCCGGCAGCGAGGCCGAATACCGCACCGCGCTGGAACGGACCATCGAAGAATCCGATGGCCTGATCCGGACCTTCAATGCGCTGTTGATGATCGCGCGCGCCGAGTCCGGGCAGGCACGCGGCAATATGGACGATTTCGACGCCGCCGATGTCGCCAATGGCATTCACGAACTCTACGAACCGCTGGCCGAAGACGACGGCATGACCTTGCGCGTCAAGACTGCGCCGACACGCCTTCACGGCAACCGCGAATTGATCAGCCAGGCGCTGGCAAATCTCGTCGAGAATGCGATCAAGTACGGCAAGCCTGTTCCATCAGCACAGCCGCTGAGCGCCGGCGCGGTTGCTGGAACTGACGGCAAAGAGATTGTGATCGAGGCACGGCGCGACGGCGATCAGGTGCTGCTCAGCGTCACCGATCACGGGCCGGGGATTCCGGAAGCCGACCGCAAGCATGCGGTGGAGAGATTTGTGCGGCTGGAGGCGAGCCGCACCCAGCCCGGCTCCGGTCTTGGATTGAGCCTGGCATCCGCGGTGGCGACGCTGCATGGCGGCGAACTCAGGCTCGGCGATGCCCACCCCGGCTTGACCGCGACATTGGCGATCCCGGCGCGCGCCGGCGTCAGCGACAGGCTTGCGGCTCAAACACCGGATGTGCCACAGAAGGTGGCATGAACTCATCCGCGAAGGGCGACGCGGAACGTCTGGCCGCACGGTTCGTGGACGGACCGCATCTGTCCGCTCCCGATAGAGCCGAGCAGCGACTGGCGGGCTGGCTGACCGATCTCGCAGCCGAGCAGGCGGCTGCGATCGATGATCTCATCGCCCGGTTCCCCCTCGCCAAAACCATTCTTTGCGGTATCGCGGAAGCCTCGCCCTATCTTTTCGACCTCGTTCGCGCAGATAGTGTGCGCCTGATCCGGCTGCTCGAATGCGAACCGGAGCCCTATCTCGCCCAGCTGATCGAAACGGCATGCCGCGAGGCATCAACGGCATCGAACGAAGCCGATGTGATGCAGCTGCTCCGCCGCATGAAATCGGAAGCGGCGCTACTGATCGCGCTGTGCGACATCGGCGGGGTCTGGCCGGTGATGCGGGTGACGGCGGCGCTGACTGAGCTCGCGGTCGCCTCGGTACAATCGGCGCTGCGCTTTCTGTTGCGGCAGGAAGCCGCGCGGGGGAGGCTGTCGCCGCCAAGCCTTGACCGTCCCGAGGACAATAGCGGTCTGGTCGTGCTCGCCATGGGCAAGATGGGCGCGGGCGAACTGAATTATTCCAGCGATATCGATTTGATCGTATTTTTCGATCCCGCAGCGCCCTCGCTTGCGCGTGACATCGAGCCGCAGCCGTTCTTCGTGCGCATCACGCAGGCGCTTGCGCGGCTGTTGCAACAGCGAACCGGCGATGGCTACGTGTTTCGCGTCGATCTGCGGCTGCGGCCGGATCCGGCTTCGACGCAGGTGGCGATCTCGACCGAAGCGGCGATGCATTATTACGAACGGGAAGGGCGGACCTGGGAGCGCGCAGCCATGATCAAGGCGCGGCCCTGCGCCGGCGATCCCAAGGCCGGCGAGGCGCTGGTTGCGGAAATCGCGCCCTTCGTCTGGCGCAAGCATCTGGATTTCGCAGCCCTTGCCGACGTCCATGACATGAAGCGGCAGATGCAGACCTATCGCGGGCAAAGCGAGATCGCGGTCGAGGGCCACAACGTCAAGGTCGGCCGCGGAGGTATCCGCGAAATCGAGTTTTTCGCGCAGACCCAGCAATTGATCGCGGGAGGCCGGCATTCCGAATTGCGGGTGCGGCCGACGCTGGAAGCGTTGAGCGTGCTGGCGTCGAGTAACTGGATCACCTTCGAGGCCCGTGACCAACTGACTGCGGCCTACGAATTTCTGCGGCGGGTCGAGCATCGCTTGCAGATGGTCGCGGACGAGCAGATCCATGCTCTGCCCGACGATGTCGAGGCCGTGGAACGCTTCGCCTGTTTCCTGGGCTACGACAGCCGCGCGGCCTTTGCAAAGGATCTGCTCGGCCATCTCCACATCGTGCAGGGGCATTACGGAAAACTGTTCGAAGGCGATCCGACCGGCACTGAGAAGCTGCCGGCTGTGGATTATAGCGCCGGTCCGGACGACCTGCATCTGCTCGAACATCTGGTTACGCTCGGCTTCAAGAAGCCGATCATGGTGGCGCAGACCCTGCAGCAATGGATCGCCGGCGACTACCGCGTGTTCAGGATGGAATCGACGCGCAACGCTTTTGTCGAGTTCGTGCCCGCACTGATCGACGGCCTGGCGCACGCCGAAGAGCCCGACAGCGCGGTGACGGCCTTCGACCGCTTCCTCGGGGCGTTGCAGCGCGGCGGGCGGCTGATTTCCCTGCTCAGCCAGAACCGCGACCTCGTTGCGCTGGTGGCGCTCATTCTCGGCGCAGCACCGCGCCTTGGCGAAATGCTGGCGCGGCAGCCGCAGATCATGGACGGGTTGATCGATCCGCGCTTCTTCGGTGCGATGCCGGACCGGCGCGAATTATCTGCGCGGCTGGCGGCGACGCTTGCGGACGCGGATTCCTACGAAGAGTTTCTCGATCGCCTCAGGCTGTTCGGCCAGGAGAGCCTGTTCCTGATCGGCACGCGGATCCTGTCCGGCACGGTCTCCGCCCAGCAGGCGAGCGTCGCATTCGCCGATGTCGCCGAGGGCATCGTCCATACCGTGCATGGCCTGGTGACCGATCGGTTCGCGGTCCAGCACGGCCGGATCAGGGGACAGGAGACCGCGATCCTCGCCATGGGCCGGCTTGGCAGCCGCGAGATGACCGCTTCCTCCGATCTCGATCTGATCCTGCTTTATGATTTCGATCCCGAGCATCCGGATTCCGACGGCGTACGATCCCTGCAAGGCGCCCATTATTTCGCCCGCTTCACCCAGCGGCTGATCAGCGCGTTTACGACGCGGACGAACTACGGCGTGCTCTACGAGGTCGATATGCGGCTGCGTCCCTCGGGGCGGGCAGGGCCGGTGGCCTCGCACCTCACATCCTTCGCTGAATATCAGGATCGTGAGGCCTGGACCTGGGAACACATGGCGCTGACCCGTGCGCGTGTGATTTCAGCGCCGCCGGGATTTCGCGCCAAAATCGAGGCGATCATCCGCGATGTGCTGACGCGGCCGCGCGACGCTGCCGGCGTCGCCAGTGACGTCGCGGAGATGCGCCGCGCGGTGGCGCTGGAGAAGGGCGAAGACGACATCTGGGACCTGAAATATGCCGCCGGCGGCCTGGTCGATATCGACTTCATCGCCCAATACCTTCAGCTCGTTCACGCCGCCGACAAGCCTGACATTCTCGACGTCTCTACACTGCACGTGCTCGACAATGCCGCGCGGCTTGGCGTCCTGCCGCAATCATCGGCGGAGATCCTGCGTCCGGCGACGCGGCTTTATCATGACCTCACGCAAATCCTGCGGCTCTGCGTCAGTGAAGGATTCAAGCCGGAAACATCGGGCGAAGATCTGCTGCGCGTGATGGCGCGGGCCGGCGATGCACCGGACTTCTCGTCGCTCGAGGCGCGGGTCAAGGAGACCCAGAGCGAGGTGCGGCGGGTGTTTCAGGCGCTGGTCGAGGGCCGAAATTAGTTTCGCGCCAATTTCCGATTCAGTTTTCAAACAGCCAAGACACCAAGGCCGTCATTGCGAGCGTTAGCGAAGCAATCCATCGCGCGGGTACCGCAGTTCTGGATTGCTTCGTCGCTTTCGCTCCTCGCAATGACGTCAAGACAAAAATCCATATTCCCGCGGCGCGATGCGCCCGAGTTGTGCATGAATCGTTCGCCCAAGAGGGCGTGGGGAATGCCGGGTGCCCGCCGCACCCGCAGCCTCGCGTGCGAAATGTAAAAAGCACACGAGCGTATTCACCACAGGTCCACCGGAATCACCCGGCATTCCCGCACGCAATGGTTTTAACGGCTTACTTCGTGCTCTCCCCGGTGATCGGGCTTGTTTGTCACCGTCGCCAGCGGATATGGTTTTGTCTGCGCCCGGTCGGGCCGACATGGATATGATTGGTACTCTGCTCTCTTTGCTTT
Organism: Bradyrhizobium sp.; assembly: GCA_041495185.1. Lineage (GTDB taxonomy): Bacteria > Pseudomonadota > Alphaproteobacteria > Rhizobiales > Xanthobacteraceae > Bradyrhizobium. The sequence continues at coordinate 6,647 of JBGQCE010000013.1, read as the reverse complement.
CGCTGCGATCGCCATCGGTTTATTGGTAAGATGGATAGCAGTGACAGTTTTGAAATTAACGCGATCAACTTGATCCGGGTGCCCGCTGCACCCGCAGCCTCGCGTGTCGAGAACAGCAACTAGGGCTGGGTCGTGCCGCCCTTGAGCGCCGCGCCGGCAGTCTCATGCTCCGGCGGGAGAACGCGATCAATAGCAATGTGAAATCGGGTGATATAAAAAACCAATAAGCACCGGCGAGCGCACCCGATGCGTTCATTCGGGGCTGCTTTTAGCATGTTTGTCATCTGGGGATCGTGATATTCGTACCCACTGAAATCCCCGAGGTTTTCTTCTTGATCGAAAAGCTTGAACTCCTGCTTGCACTTGCGAAAGAGCGGCACTTCGGGCGCGCCGCCGAAGCCTGTGGCGTTACCCAGCCGACGATGTCGACCAGCCTCAAGCAGCTTGAGGAAATGCTCGGCGTCATGCTGGTGCAGCGCGGTTCGCGGTTTCAGGGCTTTACGCCTGAGGGTGAGCGCACGCTCGACTGGGCGCGGCGCATCGTCGGCGATGCCCGCGCGATGCGGCAGGAAATCAACGGCCTGAAGGACAATCTCTCCGGCGAGATCAAGATCGCGGCGATCCCGACCGTGCTGGGCATGGTGGCGTCGTTGACGACGCCGTTTCGGGCGCGCTATCCGGATGTGCGCTTTCGTGTCGTCTCCTGTACGTCGGCCGACGTATTGGGCCTCTTGGAAAATCTGGAGGTCGATGCCGGGTTGACCTACATCGAGAACGAGCCGATCGGCAAGGTCCGCACCATCCCGCTCTACAACGAGAGCTATCGCTTGCTGACGTCGCCCGACGCAATGTTCGGCGATCGCGATTGCGTCACCTGGAAGGAAGTAGGCCAGGTGCCCTTGTGCCTGCTGACGCCGGACATGCAGAACCGGCGCATTATCGACCGCGCGCTTCGCTCGGTCGGCGCCGAAGCGACGCCGACGCTCACCTCGAACTCGCTGCTGGTTCTGTATACCCATGTGAAGACCGGGCGCTGGGCCAGCGTGATGCCGGCAAAGCTCGCCGAAACGCTCGGACTGGCGGATACCGTGCGGAGCATTCCGATCGTCGATCCGGTCGTCGATTACAGCATCGGGATGGTAATTTCGCAGCGCGATCCGATGACGCCGCTGATTGCCGCGCTGGTTCAAATCGCCCGCGAAGTCGCGCCGTCGCTGGAGTCCTGAGCGGCGTTTTCAATAATCAGTCGAGCGCATTTTGCAGTTTGGTGGCTTCATCCTTCGAGACGGCGCTTTGCGCCTCCTCAGGATGAGGTCTTAGACCCTCATGGCGAGGAGCGCGGCAACGCCGCGCGTCTCGAACCACGAGGCCATGGGATGCGCCGTCATGACTCCATACAAGTGAAATAGGCTCTAGGCCGCCGCGGGGATCTTCGCTCTGGCCTTGCGTGCGTCGCGCGGCAGCGAAACGCAGACCACGGTGCCGGTACCGAGCCTCGAGCGCAGCCGCATCGAGCCGCCATGCAGGTTGGTCAGCGATCGCGCAATCGCCAGTCCAAGTCCCGAGCCGTGATAGGTCTTGGTGAGCTGGCTCTCGACCTGCTCGAACGGTCTGCCGAGCCGCGCCAGAGATTGCGGCGCGATTCCGATGCCGGTGTCGGCAATCATCAGCACGATTGAATCTCTGAGCAGCCGGCTGCGCACCACGATCTTGCCGCCGTCGGGCGTGAATTTGACGGCGTTGGACAGCAGGTTGACGATGATCTGCTTGATCGCGCGGCGATCGGCCACCACCGAAATGGTTCCCTCGATATCGGCGTCGAGCACCAGACTCTTGTCATCGGCGCGCCCGGACACCACGCGCAGCGATTCCGCCAGCGTCTTCGACAGATCGAGCTGCTCCATGTCGAGCTTCATCCGCCCGGCCTCGATCTTCGACATATCCAGGATGTCGTTGATCACTTCGAGCAGATAGTGGCCGCTGGTGAGGATGTCGTGACAGTATTCCTGATATTTCTCCGAGCCGAGCGTGCCGAACATGCCGCTTTCCATGATCTCGGAAAATCCGATGATGGCATTGAGCGGGGTGCGCAGCTCGTGGCTCATATTGGCGAGGAATTTGGATTTGGTCTGGTTGGCTTCCTCGGCGCGGGTCTTTTCTTCGGAGTATTTTTCGGCAAGGTCGGCAAGCTCGATGGCCTGCCGTTCCAGCTCGGCCTGCGAACGCTTGAGGTCGATCACGGTCGCGCGCAGGCGCAGATCGTTGTCGACCAGTTTCTGTTCGTGCTCCTTGATGCGGGTGATGTCGGTGCCGACCGAGACGTAGCCGCCGTCCTTGGTGCGGCGCTCGCTGATATGCAGCCAGCTGCCGTCGTCGAGCTGCGCCTCGAAGGTGCGGGCGCCCGGCGCCTGGGCGCCGGTTTCGTGCAGCCGGGTGCGGACCTCCGGCATGCTGCCGACTTCGATCACGGTTTCATAGGATGTACCCGGCGTGACCGCCGAATCCGGCAGCTTGTGCAGGCGCTGGAAGTGCGAGTTGCAGAGCACCAGGCGATCGCCGGCGTCCCACAGCACGAAGGCTTCCGGAATGGTCTCGATCGCGTCGCGCAGCCGCAGGTCGGCCTCCACCGTCTTCTCGGCGAGACTCTTCTGCTCGGTGATGTCGACGGCAATGCCGATCAGGTGCAGGCCGGCGTCGGCAGCGCCCTGGCTGAGCTCGCAGCGGACGCGTAACCAGATCCAGTGGCCATCGGTGTGCTGCATGCGGAAGATCTGGTCGATATGATTGATTTTCGAGGAAATAAGCTGATCGGCGATCGCGAACAGGTCGATGTCGTCGGATTTTACCAGCGCATTCACCTCACCGAATGTCAGCAGGTCGCTGCGGGTGTCCAGCCCCAGCATCGTGAACATCGATTGCGACCAGAAGATTCGGCCGCGCGACAGGTCCCAGTCCCACAATCCGCAGCGCCCGCGGTTGAGCGCGGTATCTATCCGCCCGCGCACGGCGTCATTGATGAGATCGCCTTCGCGGGCGCGGGTCGATTGCCAGTGGAATGCAAAGCCCAGGATCAGCACGACAAAGCCGGTGGTGGCCGATAGCGTCACCGACAGGGCCGCGTCCGACTGCCAAAGCGAGTCGAGCCTTTCCTGGATGACAATGACCTGGCCGGGCAGCGATTTGATGATGTGCTGGGCGGTCAGCGCGCCGCTGCCGTTCGGCAGGGTTATGTCGGTTACGCCGGCTTGCTGGCCCGGCGCGGTCAGCGGCAATGCCGCACCGATGACGTCGAGAATGCTGCCGGTGTCACCAAACCCGGCTTCGATCGGAACGCGGGCCAGCACGCGCCGGTCCGCGCCGATGACAATGACGTGCCGGCCGGCGGCGGCGCCCCATGACGGAATGAGACCGGGCAGCAGAAGCTGCAGGCGCTCGAATGTTGCTGCGCGATCCTGCTGGACTGAAGCGATGCGATCGATGCGTTCGGCAAGAAAATCAGCGACCGCTGCGAGGTCACGCTTGATCGACGCGCGCTTTTGCCGGCTCTGATCGACCACCTGCACGAAGGCACCAAGACAGATGGTGATCAGGAATGCGATGATCAGGGTAGGCACTGCGCGGCGGAGCGCAGGCTCCGCTACCAACAGCCTATGATAGGCAGGTTTCGCGATCGACTGCGCCAATCCCTTGATCGAATCGGATTGGACGCACGCGCTCGCCGCGTGTGCGCGCGCCATGCCTTAAACCCCCTAGGAAAACTTTTTTGCACCCGGTTCGGAAGGACCCCAGTCACTTCCGAATCACAGCGATTTGAATCCAGTTTTTGCGGGCTGTCGAGAGTCAACGATTCGTTAATGCAAATAAATCTTGTCCAACGAAGAATCGGGACTCCGAAGTCCCGCAAAAATACCCGCAAAGTGAGTCCGAAACGGGAACGCGCGTCCGGCGTTCGAATTGCGCTAGAGCCTGATCGGTTCTGATTGAATCAGAACCGAAGCTCTAGTCTTTTGTTTTGACGCGTTTTCTTCACGCGAACCGGTTACCACCCCGGATCGCGTCCGGGGCAGGCTTCGCTCGAAAACGCTCTAAGCGTTCGGCGGCTCGGCGTGGCTGATGACCCGTTTGACGGTCGGAAAGGCGCGGCGCAGCGCGCGCTCGATCTCATCGACGTTTTCGTGAACCTTGATCACGCTCATCGAGGGCGCGGCGCGGCAATGGAAGTTAACGATTTCGCCGGCGTCGGTATTGCGCACCCGCACGCTATGGATGTCGTGGATCGCGCTGTCGGCGGCAAAGCGCGACAGCGCGGTCTTGATGGCTTCGACCCGGTCAGGTGCGGCATCGGTGCCGTGCGGTAATTCCGGCTCCAGCGGCTCGATGTGGGTGTCGACTTCAACATCCTCGCCGAATTCGTCGCGGATGCTCCACTCCAGCTCCTGGGCGATGTCGTGGGCGGCGGTGAGCGCCATCTCGCCGTCGACTTCGAGGTCGATGCTGACGGTGAGCTTGCCGCCGAGATCGTGCACGGTGACATGGTGGATGGCGAGACCGGAATTGCGGGCGATCACCATGATACGCTCGCGGACGCTCTCATTGTCGCGCGCGACCGGCACGGCGGTAAATGTCAGGTCGGCGTCGTCGAGCTCCCTTGCGACCGCGTCCTGCGCCCTTCGTTTGATCTCTTCGACGCGGTCGATCGGATAGGTGCGCGGCACCTCCACGATGGCGTCGATGAAGTGCGTCGAGCCGACCATCCGTACCCGCAGCCGTTCGACATCGACCACGCCGGGCACCGCCCTGATCGCGGCGGTGGCCTTCTCCGACGCACCTTCGGGCGCGCGATCGAGCAGGGTTTCGACGGTGGAGCGCGCCAGCCGCAGGCCCAACAGCGCGATCATGACCGCGACCGCGACGGCGGCGGCGGCATCGCCCCAGGCATAGCCCAGTCCTGAAAGGGCCAGCTCGATAATGACGGCGACCGAGCCCAGCACATCGGATGCGAAATGCAGCGCATCGGCGGCCAGCGCCTGGCTTTTGGTGTCGTGCGCGGTGCGATGCAGCGCCCGGGCGCGCCAGAAATTCACGGCGATATCGACCAGTAGGACGATAAACGGGATGGCCGAGACCGTCGGAGGAGGCGCCCCTTCGCGCAGACGGCTGTAGGATTCAACGAGAATGCCACCCGCCAGCACGTAGAGCATCGCGATAACGCCCAGCGCCGAGATGCTCTCGAGCTTGCCGTGGCCGTAATGATGTTCCTCGTCCGCGGGGCGGTCGGAAACGCGCACCACCATCCAGGTGATGACGGTCGCGACCACATCGACCGAAGAGTGCAGCGCTTCGGAAATCAGCGCGAGGCTGCCGATCGCAATCCCGACCACGAATTTGGCCGAGGCCATGCCGGCGCTGGCAAATACCGAGATCGCCGCGACGCGGGATTTGACCGTGTGGTCGGGATGGCTCATGGGCGAGGGTTTAGCAGCCTGTCACGCAACATTAAAGCGCCGATCAGATGCGTACTCGTTGCTCAATGCAGCACGATTGTTGCGAATTGTTCCGACTTTAAAGAGCGGCCATTACAGCGTCACGACAATCTTGCCGAGATGCCGGTTGGCTTCCATGTGCTCGAACGCACGGCCGATATCGTCGAAGGCGAACACCTTGTCGATCGGCAATTGCAGTTTGCGCGATTCCACCGCCGGCCAGATATCCTTGCGGACTTCGTCAAATATCTCGCGGATTTCCTCGATCGAGCGGGTACGGAAGGTGACGCCGATATAATTGATGCGGCGGGCGGCGTGCAGGTCGAAATTGAAATCGGCATGGCTGCCGCCGAGCCGGCCGACATTGACGATGCGGCCCTTGATTTTGGTGGCCGCGAGATTTTGGCTGGCGACCTTGCCCGAGATTTGATCGACGATCAGGTCGACGCCTTCGCCGCCGGTTGCTTTCAACACCTGATCGACCCAGCCGGGATCGCTGGAATCCACCGCAAGGTCGGCGCCGAATTCCTTCAGCCGCCCGCGGCGCCCCGCATCGGTCGAAGAACCGATCACGGTTTTGGCGCCCTTGAGTTTTGCAATCTGCAACGCCATCAGGCCGACGCCGGAACTCGCGCCTTGAATCAGGACGGACTGTCCCGCCTGCAATGCGCCGTTGGTCACGACCGCATTGTGCATGGTGGCGAGCGCGACGGGCAGGGTGGCCGCTTCCTCGAAGTTCATGTTCGACGGCGTGCGGAACAGCCGGCCGTGATCGGCCAGCGTATATTCCGCGAACGCAGCGGCGCCGGAGCCCATCACCCTGTCGCCGGCCTTGATCCCCCTGGCATCGGGTCCGACCTCGGCGATCTCGCCTGCCCATTCCATCCCCAGCACGGTGCCGGCGCCGCCGGCGCTGCCATGGGTATGGCCTTTGGTCATGCCAAGGTCGGCGCGGTTGAGGCCGCAGGCGCGCACGCGAACCAGCACCTGGGTGCCCTTCGGCGCGGGCCTGGCGACATCGGTGATTGCAGCGCCGTTGGCGCCGTAGACATAGGCCTTCATGGGATCATCTCTGTCGGTCAGGTGAAGCGAAGCTGTCTATTCGGCGGCTTGACGGCGGCTGCCCGACATCATGCCTGCGAGACGGCCTTGGATGATGGATTC
>JBGQCE010000012.1:0-18327 GCA_041495185.1 Bradyrhizobium sp. | reverse complement strand
CGCGCTCTCCATGCTGCTGCCGAGCTTCTGCTCGGCGCCGGCGATGAGCCCGCCGAACATTTCCGGGCTGGCCGAAATGCGCTCGTAATCGTTGCCCGGCGCGCCGGTCGGTGCGACCTCCGGCACGCCGCTGAATGCGAAGCGTGCCATCAGGCTTGCCCGAGCTGCATGGTGGCGTATTTGCTGCCGACGCTCGAGGCGCCGGAGAGAAACGAGGAAAGCGCGCCGATATCGCCGGCGGTCTCGGCCTGGCTGCCTTGGCTCTCGAGCAGCCCGGCCTGCGCTTCATCGCTCACCGCCGTGACCGCGTAGCCGTAGGCCTCGCGCGATGTATTCGAGCGGATGGTGAGCGCATCGAGCGCGCCGAGTTTGGCTTCCGCCGTGCGCACCTTCGCGGCCGAGCCGCTATTGACGTCGATGTTCGAGGCGCCCTGCGCCGCCTTGGTGGCGCCCACCGTCTGCGCCGTCTTCATGCCCTGCGCCGCGACCTTGGCCTCACCCGATTGCGTGGTCCAGCCCTCGTTCTGCCGGGCGATCATCGCGTTGTTGCGCGCCACCTGCGACTGGTAATCGGCCGAGGCCTTGCCGGCCTGGCCGGCCTCATAAGAACCGACGGCCGAAACGGCGGCGCCGGCGAGGCCCATGGCGAGAAGCGGAAGGCCCATTTTTATGCCTCGATCCAGAAACGCCGGAACGGCGCGCGCTTGGGCCCGATCGGCGCGGGCGCATCGATGTGAAAGCCTAAGCCCTCGAGCAGCCGGATCGCCTTGGCGTAATCGGCGGCGACGTAATTCTCCAGCCGCGGTTTGAGCGCCAGCATCAGCGCCAGCTCATGGCGCGCGATGCGCAAAAAAGAAACCGGCACGCGGTCGCACGCCGTGCCCGTCATCAGCCAGGGCGTGCCGGTGTCGGATAAAACCTCGCCGCTCATGCCCCACATGGCGGCGATCTCGCCATCGACCAAAGCGACTTTCACCTGCGTGAGGCTCGACCGTAGCGAGGCGCGCAGCACGCGCCGCGGCTCTTTGCCGACGGCCTCGATCTCGGCGCGATCGCCGGGCCGCAGACAACGCGCCAGCGCGTAGACGTCGCTAATGGCAGCCGGCCGGATTACGATCTCGGCAGCCAAACGGCACCGATGGCTGCCGAAACTTTCTTGCGCGTCACGTTGGCTGCCATTACGGCACCTTGCTGTCGCCGGTATCGAATTTCGGAATGAACGCCAGCACCTGCATCGGCAGCGGAAAGTCCTGCTGGGCCGCGATCATGCCGGGCGAGGCGCTCTGCCCGGGCGTGTTCCAGTCGTCGTCGATCGGAATGTAGTGGTCGCCGGTGAACAGCGGCAGATATTGGTTGGGCCCGAGCTGGTTCTGCTGCTCCGGAATAAGCACCATCTTGCCCCAAGGATAATTGCCCCACGGCACATCGGTGCCGTTTTCCTGCGCCGAGGCGTTCGGCTGGTTGGCGCCCAGCTTGACGCCGCGGCTTTTCTCGATGCGCACGGTGACGCCAATCACCTTCTTGCGCTGGTCCTGGATCATCTCGCCTTCTTTTTGCAGGTGCAGCGATTGCAGCTGCGCCTGGAACGGGAGGCCGACGGTCACGGCGCTGGCCGGGGAGGCCAGCGTAATTGCACCGTCCGTTACCACGGTCGGCGGAATCACCGCGCCGTCGGCCAGCCCGGTCACGGTCATGCCCTCGAGGTGATTGAGCCCCGAAATGGTGGTGACCGGTGTCGCGATGCTCCAGGTGCCGCTCGCCGCCGGCCGCGGCATCTGCGGCAGATTGGCGGGAATGTCGGGCACCGTCGCGGTTATCGCGATCAGGATATTGGCGTTGACCTGCGTCGGCGAGACGAAGGCGCTCACCTGCGCCTTGCCGCCGCCGATGCGGATGATCTGCCCGGCGACTCCTGTTGTAACCCCGTCGAACACCGCCGCCGAGGCCGTGAACGGCACATTTTGCGCCAACGGAGTGGCAATGGCCGCCGCCGCGCCGGCGGTGAGCGTCGCGTTCGGCATGGTCAACGGCAGCGACAGACCCGCATCGACGCACCAGCAGCTCTCGGCGTTCGGCCACAGCCGGTTGTCCATGCGCTCGACAAAATAGCCGTAGGCGTTCTTGCCGGAGATGAAGCGCTTGACCACGAGATAGACCGCGTCGACCGGCGGCTCGGACGCCACCGCCACCGAGATCACCTGGCCGTTGGTATCGTGGCGGGCCCAGGCGATCACTTCCTGTTCCTTGAGATAGGTGAGCGAGAGCAGCACGCCGTCATCGCGCACCGCCCAGACGATCTTGAACGGCGTGCGCGCCCACGCCCATTGCACGATCTTATGACCGTCGAACAGGTGATTGGAGAGCTGCGTGAGATCGTCGCCGGTATAGGTGTTGGAGAAGAAGTTATAGACGTTGTCGCGCACCACGGCATCGAGCGCATCGACATAGAGAAAATGCGCGCCGATGCGGATCGGCGGCAGCGTCGGCGAGAAGCCGTAGGATTCCTGCGCGGTCGCGTTCTGGCTCGCCGGCGTGAGCTGCGTGGCCGGTCCCGCGCTGCCGGCGAGCGCCCAGCAATCGAGCCCCGTGCACACGATAAGCCCGCCCGGCATCGGCACCATCCATTGGATGCCGTTGACCTGCTGGGCCCAGGGCGAGCCGGTGATGGCGTCCGAATCGATCGGCGGATCGGCCTGGTCAAGATTGGTGAAGGCGCCCGTCTGCGTGAAAAAATACGTATCCGGATTGTTGAAGCTGTCGGCGTAGCCGCGGCGCTGCTGGAAATAAGTGACGACGCCGGGATAAGTGCCGCTCTGCGGCCCGACGATGAGCGTGCCGGTGGCGCCGGCGCCGCCGCCGGAATCGGCCACGACAAGAGTATCGCCGGCTTGGTACTTTTCCCCGCCATTGGGCACGATGTAGGCGGTGACGGCGCCGGCGACCACGACGGGAATGATCACCGCGCTGTCGCCGGTCGCGGTCGTGATGGTGGCGGAGACGGTTGTCTGCGTATAGCCGGCGCCGCCGGCGCCCGGCGTCACGCCGAGGATCTGTCCGGGCGCGAACGGATCGTCGTGCAGCGGCGGGGTCGTCGTGAAGTCCTGGATGACGTTCTGGTCGACGAATTGATTGCCCACGCTCGAGCCGACAAAGCCGAACTGCGAGCCGATCGGCACTTTCTGCGCGGTCGCGCCGTTGACGTATACCGCCGCCGGCGCCTTGAACACGTTATAGCCGGAGGCATTGGGCACCGGATCCCAAGTGACGGTGATCGAGCCGGCGGTGATGGCGATGTCGACCGAACTCACATAAGCGATCGGCGAGGCCACGCTTTCCTCGCCGGTGGTGGCGTCGATCGCGGTGACGCAATAGGCATATTGCGCCGAGGCCAGCGTGCCGGAGGGCGCGGCGCTGGCCGCCGCCGTGCAGGCCGCCGGTGCTGCGATCGATGATGCAAAAACGGTCGGCAGCAATGTCCAATTGTTGGCGGCGAGGCGGTCGAGATCCTGCGGCGCGTATTCGTTGACCGAGAGCGGATTCGACAGGCAGAGCGACATCAGATCGGCGGACTGCGCCGGTTTGAGATAGGGCAGATCGCTGGCAAGGTAAGGCGTTGTCACCGTGTAGATGCGCGCGATCGTGCCGCCGGCGGTATAGGCGGGGAAGTTGATCGAGTTGATCGGATTGCCGAACAGATCGGTGAGGGCGAAATTGTTGCCGGCGACGTTGGCGACGATGAAGGTCGCGTTGTCGAGCTCGGTCATGCCGAGCGCGCCGGCCGTGAAGACCCAATCGCCGTTGGCAAAATCATGCCCGGGGACGTTGAGCGTGAGCGGATTGGCTTGGCTGGCGGTGGCGATCGCGAACGGCGCCTCGGTGACGTAGGCGCCGTTTGAAATGAAGCGGACGTAGAAGTCGCCGAATTCCAGGATATAACCCTGCCCGACCTTGAACTGGAACGGCATGATGCGCGGCGGCGTCGAACCGGCGCTCGCCGGCTGTTTGGCTTTGCCGGCAAAGGCGGTGCCGGCGCGGCTGTAGGCCCCTCCCCTGATCGACACGAACATATTGCGCATCGTCGAGGCGCCGATGCGGAACTTGATGTGATCGGTGTGGCCCCAGAAGCCGGGCGACATCTCGCCGGCCGCGAATGAGGGCTGGATGACGGACGCGGTCATGCGCTAGTAGGTCACGCCGCCGGGGAAACCGAAGCTGTCCCAAGGCGCGATGAAGAGCCCCGAAGGCGTTGCCCGGCCGCCGCCGCGGATGCTGATCCAGTCCGGCACGTGATCCTGCACCTGCGGGCCTTCGTTGCCGTCCGACATGCGCGCGGCGTCGAGCATCGATTTGGCGATGCCCATCGCCGCGGTCGCGAGCTGCACGGATCCGTTGAGGCCCGGTGCCAGCCATACCGCGAGCGCCGCCTTCGCCCCCATCACGAACTGCGAATCCCACAGCGCGATGTTGGTGAGCCGGCGGGTGTAAACCAGCTGCGCGTTGCTCAGATTGGTCAGCAGCACCTGCAGCTCGTCGCCGCCGGCGTCGACATCGACCGCCACCGTGAACGGAATGGCGACGTTGGGCATCAGCGCCGGAAACAGCGAGCCGCCGGCGCTGGTGAGCGGCGGCGTCGTTGCCGTCGGCGTGAGCAGCGGCACCAGAAACCGCGCCTTCAGGCAGTCGGGCGGCAGCGCGTATTCGTAGAACCAGGGTTGCGGCGGCGCCGCCAGCGCCGGATTGGCGATCGCCTCCGGTGTCCCGGCCGCGGCCTTGATGAGCTGCAACGGCGGCGGTTGGGTCGATCCGATCGGCCCGGTCTGAAATCTTAGGCAATTCCAATGCGCGGCGCGCGCGAAGGCATCGATCGTGGGCTGATAAAGCTGCGTGCAGATATCGCCCGCCACGGTGCCGTCGCTTGGGTTAATCGACTGCAAGTTGGCGCGCGCCGCCACCTGCAGCAGCGCGAGATTGCACAGTTGCGCCGGGCTGGTGACGGTCGAGGCCATGGCACCTCCTGCGGCGCGCTATAACAAAATTGTGCTACAGAAAGTGCCAAATGGTCATTGAGTCACCATGCCCCAAATCCGGCAGGGTGGTTCATGCCACCTTCTCCATGAAGGCCGGCGCGTTGTCATTGGCGGCCGGGTCGAGATCGCGCTTGAGCAGAAAACTGGCCGGGCTAAGAATATTAAAAATGATTTGGTTGCTCACACCACAGCATGGCCCCTGACACAAAGCGAACGCGGCTCGCGTTCCATCCAAGTCAAAGCCGGATGCGTAGCAATTGTTGGCTTGCGTCACGACACTTAAAGAAGTCCAGCTCGATCCGTAATCGAGAGACGTGGCGTAATAAGTGCTGTCAGAATTGAACCGCCCCACTAGGTAGAGCACCGCGTTCTGTGTCAGCACCAATGTTGGTTTTCCAGGATCCGGTTCGGCAAAAATCTTCGATGCCGTCCCCGGCCAGGTCGCGCCGGTTGCGTCAGTCGTCGTCGTTAGGTAATAGCCTGGATTGCCGCCGATATTGACGCGGATCACGCCAACAATGTCGCCGTTCGATTTCTGCACAAGCGACGCCTCGTTTGGATTATTCGCGCTCGTATAGATCGTGGTCTGCGCGCTCCAGGTCTGCGAAGCGGGATTGCAAGATGCGCATGCGACTACAGCCACGATGACGGTGGTTGCGCCTGCTGAATTGTCATTGAAGATCGGGAGCAGCCATGTCCCGTTTTGCAGGATCAATACCTTGCTTGGAGCGACGAAAGAACTGTTAACGAACGAGCCGGTGACGTTCGCCGCTGCATTGGTGCCACCGTCGAAGCTGATGACTCCTCCTGATACGCTGCCGATAAAAATGTAGGCGTTGGAAGCAGTGAACTGATCGTTCGTCTCCAACATAGTGCTGACGATGATGTGACCCGACGCGTCTGTTGTTGCGTCGCAGCCGGCATAGGTGTGGCTGGCCGATGGTGTGGCGATCGTCGTGACCGTCGTGTCCCATGTCATTCCGCCAGCGCTCGAAATTTGATATTTCAGCACGCCATCGGCCTCAGCGGCACCAGAAGTCGCATAGCAGACGAACAGCCGCCCATCTGCCATCTTCGTCAGGCCAGGTATCCACGGCGAATTCAGGCTTGAGATGCCAGTGCCGATTTTCCAAAAGCTCGTTTGGTTATCCTGCAAAGCGAACTGTTGCGCAGAACTAAAAGACACCGGCCATAGGCCGACTTCCGTCATGCTTAATCCGCCGCTGTCACCGTCGCTGTCGGCTCCGATCCCGATGAACGTAACGGTATTAAGCTGGCGGGTTCCGCTGTTGCCTTGCGTGGCGCTTCGGTCGATGCTGAAAGCCGACGAATTATCGGTATTGTTGGAAGCGCCGTTGCAAACACCTTGAACAGCGTGCCAAGCGTTGCTGGTCGCCGTTGCTGGCAAGTTCGTGCCGTTAAAGGTGTTCCATGAATTTGTAGTGTTGAAGTATAAACTACATATCGATAAAGCGCCGCTGGTGTTCGGTCCAATGACAGACGATCCGCCGGTCACATCCTGTTCGAATCCAATCCAGGCGACCGCACTGGTAGAAGCAACCGTACCGGTGAGCGTGAGCGACGAATTCTGCAATCCTTGCGTCGAGCTCATCACGAGACAAGGCAATGTCCCGATACAGTTGATGCCAAGGACCGGCCGGCTGTTGATCGTGGACTGCGTGAGGTCATGCGCGTTGCCGCTACGGTCATAGATAGTTTTGACCGTGCAAACCGAAATCGTGCCCCCCGTCAAGGTAAACGTAAGCCCGGTTGACATTGTAAAATTAATCGTGGTGCCGGTCGTGCCGGCGTCCGCCAACCAACTCGTCTTGTCTACATGGACGATATCGCCGGTTCCGATTGCCGAGGTAATCGCGAATGGTTGACCGATACTAAGACCTGATGATCCGGCGGTCGTAAGCGCGACAGTTCCCGTCCCGCTGGTGTAGACTGCGGAAACGATTGTCGTCGGACTACAAGAACTTCCACCGACCGTCGACACGGCGACTTGCCCGGTATTTTTATCAGATGAAAAATCGGTGCAGGCTGCGTCCGCGATATTGCAGACATTGACCAATGCGTTGCCGCGATCGGCACTATTATAAGCTCGCAGCCCTACCCATATTTGCGCGCTGGCGACAATGTCGCCCGGACCAGTATAGCCGCCAACATCGCCTTGACCGACGCCGGTCATGAGTATCTGAGCATGCGCCGAAACGACACATGCAAGCCATGCGGCGATGACAAATCCGCGCATGGAGTTCACTTCCAGTCGATATTAATTATAAAGGTCGCGGCGGCAACGGACGTGTCGTCGTTTGCCGCGATGCCTGTCACGACACAATAAGAGATGCCGGTTGAAAACTGCGCATCCATGGCAATAGCGTTGCTGCCCGCACCGTTGGTGGCCGTTCCCGCCGCTGGTATCATAATTTGTTTGATGATGGTGTCGCTCGCGCACGTCGGCGACGAGGCCTTGTCGTAGAACTTGAGATAGGCGGGGGCAGAGCCGATACCATAGACTTCGACAGCATGAACAATTCCAGCGGAATTCTTCAGGTTGGTGGCGTTGTCGGAGTTTGCGGCAACAAACGACTTAGGCGTCCAGCCGCCAGTTGTTACAGCGTTGAGCCCGGACGGCAGTGGAAAATTTTGGCTCACCTGCCGCCAAACCGCCGGCGATACATTCGTATCCAGCCACCATGCTCCGGCCGGCGCCGGCACGGTCGTCTGTGCAACCGCCGGCATTCCCATGAGCAACGCGACGCACAGGCTCAGTGCACGCGCGAGCATGAAGGCGGGTGCTCTTTCTGACCACCTGGCAGACATCTACGCGTCCCCTTTCTCGCCGTAGCGCTTCTCGGAGCGTTCCTCGGAGGACATCGACTCCGCGCCTTCCTCGCCTTCGGTGGCGATATGCGTAATCTGCAGCTCGATGTGCTTGTCTTCGCCTTTTTCCTTCTCGCGCGCCGATACCGAGGTCACCTTCGCCTCGACGCAAAAATGGATGGTGTCGCCGATGTCGCAATCGCCATCGAGATCGAGCTTATCGAGCTGCTCGTTTTCGATCGTGATGCACAGGCCGTAGGGGTATTTCGGCAGGTTGTCGGCGACCGAGGTTGCCGAGCGCTCCGATGCCGGCCGGCTGTCGTCGACCTCTTTGTTGATCTGCTCCGGCGTCTTCGCCATGTCGATCATTTTGGTGAAGTGGGCCATGGAAAAATTCCTTGCTAGGCGCTGCGGGTGAACGGAGCTGGCGCGTGCCGCTACGGCTCGCTGCCCTTCTTGCCTTCGTCCTTGGCCTTGCCGAGTTCTTTCGGCTTGCCGGCGGTGGCTTCGATCTTGGCCTCGGCGCCCGCCTCCATGTGGTCCGCCATCTCCTTGTGATGGCGGCCCATCATGTCCTTGAGCTCCTTGCCGTGGCGCTCGTGCATGGCGGTGCCTTCCTCGCCGTGCCGCTTCACCGTGGCGGCGTGCTCGGTCTTGTGGCGCTCGTGCATCACGCCCATGGTCGCGCTGTGGCCGCCTTCCGGGCCCTTGTCCTCGCCGACCTTGCCGACTTTGCCCGGCTTCTCGTCGGTCGGGCCCTTGCCGGCGGCTTCCTTGTGCTCGGCGGTTTTCGCCTCGCCCGCGGCCTTCTTCTCTTCCTTGTTCTGCATGCCGCCCTTTTTGCCCTGCTTGGGCGGATTGGCGTAACGCTTGGTGCGATCGCGCTCTTCGGCCATGGGAAAATCCTATTGTTGACGTTCGGGCGTTTTGTCGGTGTTCACGTAGACGCCGGCTTCGATGTAGCCGTGCCAGCAATCGGCGCAGTTGATCGACGGCGAGAGCGTCGGCTGCTCGATGTTGCCGTCCCAGGCCCACGAGCGCTTTTCGACGTCGTGGCCGCGGCCGCGCAGATTGACGCTGCAGAACGAATGGCTGGGCAGCTGGTCGGGCGCGATATGCGCGCGCGCCAGGCCGGAGCGGCGGCAGACAAAGGCGAAGCGATGAATGTTCGAAGGCGGTGTGCCGGGTGGCACCGGATCGTCGCCCTGGTCGCGATACTCGAACCGCCCGTCGGCGGATCTCATTTTGCGCCGTAGCGGCCGGCCATCCGCTCTTTCGGCGTCTTCGATTTGTGCTGCATGCCCATCAGCGTCTCGGCCAGCCGCGCCTGGCTGCCGGTCGCGCCGCTGTCGTGCTCGTGCTCGCGCGCGAATTCAGCCGTCGTTTTACCGGCCGCCTCGGCTTTCGCCTTGAATTTTCCGCGGTTCTCTGGCTTAATCGCGCCCTTAATCCACTTATGGGATTTAGCCATGGTGCGAACCTCACCAAAGTTTGCCGCTGGATGGGTGAGTGGTTTTTTTGACGGAGAAGGCTCGGCAAAGCTGTCGACAACGACAGCGGGCCGCAAACACACTGGCTACTATCTGTCGGTCAGCAACACCGACCCAGCACTTATCTCCCGCTGCACGGAATTGCTGGACCTGCTGGGCATTGGACACACGGAATGGAACTATCGAGCACCGACCCCAAATCGCAAACCTTTCGGCACGCTCCACATATGTCGGGCGCAGGACATCAGGCTATTTTCAAGGCTCGTCGGGTTTTCGGCTCCAACGAAGGCAAAAACACTGCGCAAAATTATCGAATGTATCGATCGCGACAGAACTCCAAAGTATGCGAAACTGCTGCCGGCCTTCGCCACTCGACATAAAAATGGCGAATCTATTCGCGCTATCTGCCTATCATTGGGGCTTAAACCGGGTGCCCACTATGCGATGGTCCACCGATTGCGAAATGCGGGTTTTACTGTGGAACGTCGCCACACAGGGCGACCACAAAGAAACATAGGAATCAGCCGCCATAACGCCCACGCATGCGCGCATCATCGGTCATCTGAATCGGGGCCGCCGCGCCACCGCCTGGCGCGCCGCCGGCAGCCGCGGCATCGCCGCCGCCGCCTGCCGCGGGCTGCGCCTGACCGGCGGCGATCGCCGCCTCGGCCGCGGCCGCGGCCTGCTCTTGCTGCTGTTGCTGCTGCTTTTTCTGCGGCGGCTTCTTGAACGCCTTGCGCTTCTTGGCCATGTCACCCCGCCCTCAAGATTTTGCTCGGCTGCGTGCGCAGCGCTTGTTTCATGTCGTCGCGCATCAGATCGGCGCCGATCATCAATTCCGCGATCTGCATGCCGAAGCCCGGCCATTGCATCTGCCCCATGGGCGAGACCGTGATGCAGGCGAGCGAGGAGATGCGGCCGGCGCGCACGCCGTCCATGATCTGCTCGACCAGCGCCACCAGCGGCGGCGGCGGCATGTAGACGGGCTTGATCAATTCAGCCATGGACGGCGGTCTCCGTAATTTTCAGGATTTGCGGCGGCAACGCGGTCTGTCCCATCGAATGCTCGTACAGCATCGCCGGCGCCGCGGGATTGAAAGGGATATTGAGCAAGGCGCGGACGTCGCGCTCGAGCCGATCGCGCAATGTGATCAGCTGCGCGCCGCTGAGATAATCGGTCCACACATGCGAGACATAACCGTCGGCCGGATCGCCCTTGTAGTAATCGGCCTCGCGCGTGTAATCGACTTCGTGTTGGTAGAGCCGGTCGCCGTTCTTGCAGCTGTAGACAAAGCAGTCCGCATCGGCGTCCGGCACCGCCTCGTCGTAATAGGGCGAGCCGGGATAGGGTGTGATCACCGTGGCGTCGAAATCGTCGGCAGCCACCTTGAGCAGCCAGCGCTTTGTCTCTTCGATCGTCGCCGCCGACTCGCCCGGATGCCCGAGCGACATCAGCGCCTTGACCTTGAGCCCGTTCCGGCGCGCGATCTCGATGCAGCGCGTATTGTCGGCCTTGGTCGCTTTCTTGTTGATGTTGTCGAGGATGCGCTCGGAACCGGATTCGAAGCCGACCAGGATCCAGCGGAAGCCGGCGAACCGCATGGCTGCCGCCTGCTTATCGGTGAACAGCTCGGCTTTGACAAACCCGCGCAGGCGCCATTCCTCGCCACGCACCGCCTGCTCTGCGGCAATCTCGTTCATCAGCTCGACAAGCCCCGGATTTACGTTCAACTCGTCGTCGTAGAACATGAAACCGCGCACGCCATAACGATCGCGCATCTCTCCCATTTCGGCGACGATGCTGTCCGCGCTGCGCGTTCGAATATGTCGGAGCATCGGCGAATGCCGGCCGGCGCAGAAGCCGCAGCCGAACGGGCAGCCGAGCTGGGCAATCAGCGACAACGCGGGAACGCCATCGATCTGATAGCGATAGCTGGCGACGTCGACCAAATGACGGGCCGGGAACGGCGCCGCCTCGAGATCCGCGCCGCTCTGCCAGAGCGGCGAATGCCGGTCGTCGGCGTCGATTATCGTTCCGCTCGACATTTCCAGCGCATCAAGGATTGCCCGCTCGCCGTCGCCGGCGACAATCACGTCGAAATGTTGGATGAGTTTGTTGAACGCGCGCCAGGCGCGCCCGCCTTCACCTTTCTCTCGTTTCCACGCGGCGTTCACCAGCGTTGCGTGCGGACCGCCGAGGATGACATTGTAGCGGCGCAGCGGCACGGCGGCGTGGATCAGGTCGGCGATTCTCACCGCCGCCGGCAGCTGCGGACTGGTCGCGGTGATGCCGAAGGCCGTTGCCGTCGATTGGCGCAGATAAGCGCCGACCGCTTCCTCGTAATTTTTCACGCCCGACAGATCGAGTACCTCAACGGCAACGCCATGGCGCTCGAGCGCGGCCGCCACCTTGAGCACGCCAAGCGACATGAAGACCCGCTCATCGAGCAGGAATGGAGACGGCGGAATGATGAGGCAGACCGCCTCAGACGTCACTCAGCCGCCTGTTGCATCGTCCCCTCGTTCGGGCCATCGATCGCGCCCGGCATGCGCCACGGCACGCAGGCCTCGCCGATGTGCTGCACCTGCGCGCTCAGATCGAGATCGCACCAGATGGGATAACCATAGTGGCGGGCGACGTTGCAAAAATAAGTGTCTTCGGTTGAGAAACCGTCGGGATTGTCCGGCGTCGCGTGCTCCTTGACCCAGGTGCGCCCGAACCAGGGAGACGGCAGCTTCCTGAAGACGTTTGCTCGCACGAGGATCAGCCCAAGGCCGAGCATGGCCATCTCTATGAGGCCGCTCTGGCGCGCTTGCGCCTGCGCGCGCGGCACGCGGGTGTGACGCTTGGGATCGTCGTCGTGCATGAACAGCCCTATCCGTTTGAACGGAGGTGCCCGCAGACGATAATCCACGCCGACGATGTCGCGATCATGCGCGAGAAGTCGCAGCAAGGCTTCCGGCGGAAAAATCATATCGGCGTCAATCCACAGCACCCAATCGGCGTTTCCTTCGAGCGCCAGCCGCACCAGCCGGTTGCGCCCTTGCGCCGTATCCTCGCCGCGTATGTTGATCGGGATCAGATCGACGTGCGGCGCCGAAGCGATCGCCAGGCAGGTTGCCTGGAACGCCATCGGCGCCTTCCAGGCTTCACCTGACGGGATGCAAATAGCTACGCGCTGCTTTGCAGGCATCCGACCCCCGGAATGTCATGCGGCGTTAAAGCCATGTCCCACGGGACCGGTGCCTCGCAGATATGGCCGACATCATTGCTTAGATCGAGATCGGCCCAGACTTTGTAGCCGAGATGGCGGGCATGGCCACAGAGGTAGCCATCCTCGGTCGAAAAGCCGGATGGATTATTGGGTGTGGCATGGTCGAGCAGCCAAGCGCGCACGAATGATGGTCGCCCCATTCTGCGCAGAACTTCGGCGCGTATCAGCATGAGGCCGAGGCCGAGCATCGTCACTTCGACGAGCCCGTTATACGGCGCGGCGGGATCGACCGGTTTGCCGATGCGTGGAAACGGCGTCGCCCGGCGCCTGTAGTCGGCACCGACGATATCGACATCGTGCGCCAGCAGGCGCGCCAGGCTGTCCGGCGGAAACGCCATGTCGGCATCGATCCATAAAAACCAATCGGCGCCTTCGGCGAGCCCGGCCGCCGTCATTTGATTGCGGGCCTCGGCGGTGTCCTGGGTGCGAATGTTGATCGGCATCAACGTGGCAAAACTGGCGGAATAGGCGCCGAGCGACATCGTATGAAGGGCCATCAAAGCCTTCCACGTATCGCCCGAGGGAATGCAGAGTGCGACCTTGGGCTTGTCCATTGCACCTCGCAGTTAGAACCGGAAGGGGCGCTTACCCCTTCCGGCGTTAACAAACACGAAAGCCCGATCAGATCGGCGCTTCGTACCAACGCAGGCTCAGATTCCAGGTCGAGCCGGTCAGGATGTTGGCGCAGACCCAGAGCGCGGTATTCGGCGGCACGATGATCCCGCCGTCGAAATCATAGTGCAGCAGCGAGGTGGCGAGCGTCGCGACCGTGGTGGTCGTGGTCGAGAAGTAGCCCCACGGCAACGCCATCAGGAAGCTGGAAGCAAGCGACGTCGCTGCCGACGGCGTGAACCGCACCGAATTTTGCGCGGCGGCGCCGATATTGGCTCCGACCGGAACCGCTGAGGTGAATGCGGAGATGCCGCCGGTGGCCAATGCCGCGCCTGCGCTCGGGGTATAGGAGAGCGCCAGATGCGACACCGCCGGAGTGCCCAACGTGACAAGCCCGGCATCCAGCGTCTGCAGCACCGCGTTCTTGGTGTTGCCCGCCGGATTCCAGAGGCCGAAGGTCTGCGCGGTCGTGGAATAGTTCGGCGGCACAACGCCGCCCGCGGCGGTCGAGCCGATGAAGGCGTTGTTGCGATAGGCCTGCGTGTAGTATTTGGCGTGCAGGTTGGCATCGAGCAGTTCGGCGGCCTTGCCTTGCAGCGCGACCGGCGAGGAGCCATCGTTCACCGAATTGTTGCTCGGTGCGTTGACGATACCTTGAAGTTGCATCTTGTAACTCCTTTAGAGGAATGGCGGCGTCATCCGACGCGGCCGTGAGGACGAATTTTCGAGATTATTCGGCGTGCTAGAGCACGCCGGTATTGATGCTGGTGTTCCAGGCTTCGTCGGCCCGCATGATCTGCAGGTCGAGGGGGGTTGCCCCGAGCTGTATGTGCAGCAGCGCCGAGATCACCCGCAGTTCGCACAGGATCGCGTTGATCTCGGGCATCCCGCTGTAGAACAGCGGAGGCTGCATCGGATCGACGACAACCGGCGTCAGGGCGCCACTCGCACCGATTTGCGGGTGCAGCGTGGGAAACCCATCTTGGGTATCGGCGAATGCAGCCGATTGGCCCGTGTTCGGGTCGACGATCAGCGACGGATTACCGCCGTAGCCGCCCACCGTGGAGAAGGGAGGAATAGGGGCCATTCACATGGTTCCTTTGGTTTGAGGTTGTTGTTGGCTAAAGGGGCCGCGCTTTATTCGCGCTTCTTCTTCGCGCCGTAGCGTGACTTCATGCGATCGGCAGCGGATCTGCCGGCATGTTTGTTCGCTGTCGCAATGGCCACGCCTTCCGGCACGCCTTCGCGCAGCATCGCATTCGCCTGCGCGGCGGCCTTGGAGGCCTGCGCCGGCGAAAGCTTTTTGTTGTGGCGCGCGCGGTAGCTCGCGCCGGTCCATGGCATTTATCGGCCGATCGTCTCGTTATGTACCGTGCCCATCGGCGGCGCGGCCTTCTGCGCCGCCGCCAGTCCCGGATTGCGCAGGCGCGTGTGCGACGGTCCGCGCGATGGCATCGGCGCCGTGCCGGCGAGATGACCGCGATCGAAAACGTCGCCCTGGCGGATGCGCGTGTTCGACATCATCGGCACCGGGCCTGTGCGCGCCCCGCGCACCGCCAGCCGCGGGCTATCGTCGCCCGGCAGCATGCCGACTTGTTTCATGCGCAGCCTCATGGCCTGGTCGAGGATCTGCTTTTGCAGCTCGGCTTTTGCCTCGAACGGATCCTTGCCACTGGCATCGTAGGCCGGCAGCACCATGGCGGCCGCCTCGATGATCAGCTCGTGGCTCGGCGTGTTGCCACCGCGCGGCAGGCTTTGCAGCATAGAGGTCATGCGGCGCTCGGCCGCGTCGTTGAGCGGGATCATCTGCTCGTTCGGGATGATCGTGCCGGTGATGTCTTCGATCTGCACACCGGCCGGATAGAGCACGTCGTCGGCGGAATAGTAGCCGCCCTCGCCGATCTCGTAGATCGGCGTTTCCTCGGGCGCCAGCAGCGTGACGCCGCCGGTGGCTTGCTTGAGCTCGTTGTATTTGCCGGTGAGCGCCAGCAGCTGCCGGCGCATCGCCTCGAATTGTTCCGCGGTCGGACCAGGCGCCTGAGCGGCCGGCGGATCGCGATCAATGCCGCGCTTTTTCGCGGCCGAACGTGCATGGGCCATTCAGGCCTCCTGTGGGGATGAAGGGAATGAGGCGGCCGGCGCCTAGTGGGGATATTCACAAGCGCCGGCCGCTGCTCGAGCGGTGCCGTTTCAGGATCGATCAGGGCGCCACTACGAAGCCGGAACCGTAATTGCCGACCGGGTTGTCGTTGGACGGCATCAGCAAGCCGGCAAAGGCGATCGAGCCTTGCGTGAAGGTGCCGGTGATCTGCCACAGATAGCGGATGAAGCGCGGCATGCCGCCGCCGGCCCCGAGCACCGCCAGCGCGCGGTGCGAGAAGTCCGGCAGCGGGATCTTGGCGTTCGCCGTGAGCAGCGCGGCCGTGAGGTATGGCCCGGTTTCCGCGAAGGTCACGAAGGTCAAGCCCGCGATGGTGCCGCCGAGATTGTCGACGGCGCCTTGATAGGCGACGTTGAGCGTCGCGCCGCCGCCGATGAAGGCGGCGCCGACAAAGGCCCGGTTGAACAGACGCAGCGGGCCGATGCCGAGATCCTCGCCCCAGATGCCGTTGAGCGCCGGCGAAATTTTGAAGTTGGGCGCCGGGTTGTCATAGGTCCCGCCGGTGAGCATGAGCCCCTCGGCGAGATCGAGCGTTCCGGTCGAGGCCACGTTGGCGGAGCCCGCGATGACGTGCGGGACGCCGTTGAGGCCGTCGAAAACCAAGTTCTGATCAGTCTGCATAGATGTTGTCCTTTTGTGACCGCGATGCGAAGCGGGGCGCTTTAAGTGAGCGTCGCTTCGGTGTTGAGCAGCGCATCGTTGATGCGCAGCGGCACGCCGCGGTACTCAAGGATCGGCTGCCCGGCGTATTCGGTGGGCTTGAGCAGCACGTTCTTGTCGCGGATGGCCTGGATCGCCGCGTATTGCGCGACGGTGCGGTTCCAGTAGAACGCCGGGCGGATGCTCGGGCTCGGCTGGTTGGGCGCGTCCACCTTGGTGATGCCAGTCATGCGGCGGCCCGCCGTCGGCATGCGGTAGAGCGCCTTGTTCATGATCGCGAACAGATCCGGCGGCGACGGACCGGCGAGGCCGGCGGTCGTGGTGTCGATGTTGGCGATGCGGCATAAATACTGCCAGTTCTTGATGTGGATGCCCATCTTCCACATGAAGAACGAGGTGTAGGCTTCGAATTCGCGGTTGTTGACGTCGAAGCCGGGGCGGATGTCGCCTTTGTCCTCGAACACCAGGCCGGCTTTCGACGCCTTCGGATAGAAACCAAAACCGGTCTGCTCGCCCCAGCACGCCAGCCACACCGAGGCATTGGCCGAAGCCAAGCCGCCGGCGTTGAGCACGTTGACGGCGTTCTGCGCGTTCGCCGTGTTGATCGTGTTCCAGCGCGGCGACAATCCGGTGAACTGCGCCTGGGTGACGGCCTCGTTGCCGTAGAAGACGGTGGTGGCCATCTGCTGGCTGAGGCCTTCGAGGTGGGCGTTGTCTTCCGACAAGCGCACCTCGGCGATCTGCCCGTCGAGCTCGGCGAGCGAGCGATCGACGCGGCTGTAGGCGACGAGCTCACCGATCGTGTCGGTCACCTGCGCGGTGGTCGACTTGGTGAAGGCGACGCCCTGGTAGAAGTTGCGCCAGGTGCCTTGCGGCAGACCGGTGCGCACCGTTCCGGTGTGGCCGAGAGGTTGGTTGCCCTCGCGGATCAGAAGATCATCGAAAACCTCGTTGCACTGCGCGAGCAGCTCACCGATGTCGTCGATGCTGCCGTCGGGACCCATGCGTCGGGCCCAATCGGCGAGCGTAAGATATGCCATTCACGGCTCCATCATTGGCGCCCGCCAAAACGGGCGCGCGGGGATGCGACGTCTCACGACGTTGCGTTGGTTGGATTTTCCATCAGGCGCCCGGCCGTTGTCCCCAAAGGGCGACGCGGGCAGCGCAACTAGCCGGTGCCAATCAAAAGGGTGTTCCCACCCGTCTTGACGTTACGAAGCCGCCGGTGTCGTTGCTTGGTAGCGCCGCAGGCCTCGGTTTGCCGGATTGGGGTTTTGCTGGCGCGGCGGCGGTGCCGGGCGCGCAGAGCCTTCGCGGGTGAGACGATCACCCGCCCAATGCAGCAAGCGAAGGAACGTCGGATTGTTGGCGATGCCCGTCATGCGGGCGACGTCAAGTATTTCCTTGCGTTCGGCGGCAATCACATCGGCAGAACGAACTTTGCCATCATCCTGTTCGCGGAGGCTGAAAGCATCGACCAGCCCCATGACAGTGCGGATGGCGGTGGCATGGCGAGCGCCGCCCAGTTCGGGATCGGCCATCACCTTGTCGCGCCAGTCTTTCTGCTGAGTGGCGAACACATCCCATTGCCGCTCGCCGACGCGCTGCTCGACTTCTTGCGCGACGCGAGTCATCTCCTCGATATGCAGGTTGAGGAGCTTCTGTCCGGCTTCGGGCGGTGCGCGCACGTCGTTGAGGATGCCGGTAAAGGCCCCCAAGCGCTCCGGGTTCACGTCCTCGGGCTTGACGCCCTCGGGATAAGTGAACGCGTACTCGATCGGCGCCGGGGCCTCCGCGGGCAAATCTTTGGCAGATTTGGCATCGGCGGGTTTTTCACCGCCGGGCTTTGCCTCCGCAGGCGCGGGCTCCTTCTTGTCCGAGGGCTTGGCAGCGGCCGGCTTGGCGGCATCCTTTTCAGGCGCGGCGTCACCGGGCTTTGCTTCAGCCGTGGGCTTGGCGGCCTCGTCGAGCAGCGAGGGCGCAAATTCTTTCGCGGGCTTTATCTCGGCAGCGGCCACCGCATCGGCGGGTTTGGCTGCTGGTGCCGCGGTCTCTTCCGCTGCTGCCGCGCCGGCATCGGGCACAGGCGCTTCGGCCACAGCTATCGGTGCATCAGCGGCTGGCGCGGGAGCCGCGGCCGCCGGCGCCGCTTCGGCCGCGGCCGCAGGCGGCTCGGCGGCCGCGCCGCCTGGCGCGCCACCACCGCCTCCGACACCGTCGGGCGAAAACAGCGGCTGGCTGGCCGTGCCGGACATCAAAAGCGAACGCAACAT
>JBGQCE010000011.1:0-18802 GCA_041495185.1 Bradyrhizobium sp. | reverse complement strand
GGTCTCGCCGTCAACCAGCACTTCACCGAACCGCCACCGCGATTCTCCGAGGCCTCGCTGGTCAAGCGCATGGAAGAGCTCGGCATCGGCCGTCCCTCAACCTATGCCTCGATCCTGCAGGTCTTGAAGGACCGCGGTTACGTCAAGCTCGAAAAGAAGCGCCTGCATGGCGAGGACAAGGGCCGCGTCGTGGTGGCTTTCCTGGAGAATTTCTTCGCGCGCTACGTCGAATATGATTTCACCGCGGCGCTCGAGGAGCAGCTCGACCGCATCTCCAACAACGAGATTTCCTGGCAGCAGGTGCTGAAGGATTTCTGGGTGGATTTCATCGGCGCCGTCAACGAGATCAAGGACCTGCGAGTGACGCAGGTACTGGATGCGCTCGACGAGATGCTCGGGCCACACATCTACGCACCGCGCGAGGATGGCGGCGATCCCCGGCAGTGCCCGACCTGCGGCACCGGCAAGCTCAACCTCAAGGCCGGAAAATTCGGCGCCTTCGTCGGCTGCACCAATTATCCGGAGTGCCGCTATACACGTCCGCTTGCGGCCGACAGCGAAGCCAGCGCCGATCGCATCCTGGGCAAGGATCCGGTGTCCGATCTCGACGTCATCGTGAAGGCCGGACGGTTCGGTCCGTATATCCAGCTCGGCGAGCAAAAGGATTATGCGGAAGGCGAGAAGCCGAAGCGCGCCGGCATTCCGAAGAACATATCTCCTTCCGACATAGAACTCGATCTGGCGCTGAAACTGTTGTCGCTGCCGCGCGAAATAGGCAAGCATCCGGAGAGCGGCGAGCCGATCACCGCGGGCCTCGGCCGTTTCGGTCCCTTCGTGCGCCACGAGAAAACCTATGCCAGCCTGGAAGCCGGCGACGAGGTATTCGACATCGGATTGAACAGAGCCGTCACGCTGATCGCCGAGAAAATCGCAAAAGGCCCGAGCGGCCGCCGTTTCGGCGCCGATCCCGGCAAGCCGCTGGGCGATCATCCGACCCTTGGCGGCGTCGCGGTCAAGAGCGGACGCTACGGCGCCTATGTCACATCAGGCGGCGTCAACGCCACGATCCCGAGCGACAAGACGCAGGACACCATCACGCTGGAAGAAGCCATCGCGCTGATCGACGAACGCGTGGCGAAGGGGGGCGGCAAGCCAAAACGTGGCGCCAGGAAAGCGAAAGCGGCGAAGCCTGCCAAAATGGAGGCGGATGCGAAGGCGCCCAAGCCCGCCAAGAAAGCGGTTGCGAAAAAATCCGCGGCAAAGCCCAAGTCCGATGCCGTCAGCAAGGCGCGCGCGCCGGTGACGGCGACGGCCAAGACTTCACCGTCCAAGACCTCGCCGTCCAAGGCGGCAAAGCCCGTCGCCAAGAAGAGCGCCGGCAAGGCAAGCGGATAGAGTGGCAAAGCACCGCGACAAGGTTTTTCCAGGCCGGGACGCCATCGTCGCCTTCATTCGTGCGCATCCGGGAAATGTCGGAACCCGCGAGCTCGCGCGCGAATTCGGCTTAAAGAACGCCGACCGCGTCGAGCTGAAACGAATTTTACGTGAACTCGCCGACGAAGGCGCAATCGAGAAGCGCGGCAAGAAGATCCGCGAACCTGCGGCGCTGCCCGCGACTGTGATGGCCGATGTCACCGGACGCGACAGCGATGGCGAATTGATCGCGACACCGGCCGAATGGGATGAGGTCGAAAACGGCGAACCGCCGAAGATCCGCATCCATATTCCCAGACGGCCGCAAGCAGGCACGGTGGCAGGTGTCGGCGACCGCGCGCTGCTGCGCATCGAAAAACTCGACGACAGCGAAGCCGGCGTCTATCGCGGGCGCGTCATCAAGGTGGTCGATCACGCCAAAACGCGCGTGCTCGGTATCTTCCGCGCTTTGCCCGGTGGTGGCGGACGGCTCATTCCCGTCGACAAGAAGCAGGCCGGCCGCGAACTGAACATCGCGAAAGCCGACAGCCAGGGCGCCGAGGATGGCGATCTCGTCAGCGTCGATCTCGTTCGCTCGCGCGGTTTTGGCCTTGCCTCCGGCAAGGTCAAGGAGCGGCTGGGCTCGCTGGCGTCGGAGAAGGCGGTCAGCCTGATCGCGATTCATTCCCACGAAATACCTCAGGCGTTCTCTCCCGCCGCGTTGCGTGAGGCCGAAGAGGCAAAACCTGCAACGCCCAGGGGGCGCGAAGACTGGCGCGACCTGCCGCTGGTGACCATCGACCCGCCCGATGCCAAGGATCATGACGACGCGGTCCATGCGCAAGCCGATCCCGATCCGAACAATAAAGGCGGCTACATCGTCGATGTCGCGATCGCGGACGTCGCGTTCTATGTGCGGCCGGGCTCGGCGCTGGATCGTGATGCACTGACCCGCGGCAATTCGGTGTATTTTCCTGACCGAGTGGTGCCGATGCTTCCCGAACGCATCTCCAACGATCTGTGCTCGCTGGTGCCGGGCGAGCCGCGCGGCGCGCTCGCGGTGCGGATGATCATCGGCAATGACGGCCGCAAACGCTCGCACAGCTTTCATCGTATCCTGATGCGTTCGGCGGCGAAGCTGAACTACGCGCAGGCGCAGGCGGCGATCGACGGACGGCCCGACGATACCGCGGGCCCTCTGCTCGATCCGATCCTGAAACCGCTCTACGACGCCTATGCCGTGGTGAAGCGCGCGCGCGACGAGCGCGAGCCGCTCGATCTCGACATTCCCGAACGCAAGATTTTGCTAAAACCTGACGGCACGGTGGATCGCGTCGTCGTGCCGGAGCGGCTGGATGCGCATAAACTGATCGAAGAATTCATGATCCTGGCCAACGTCGCCGCGGCCGAAATGCTTGAAAAGAAGGCGCTGCCGCTTATCTACCGGGTGCACGATGAACCGACGCTCGAGAAGGTTCATAATCTCCAGGAATTTCTGAAAACCCTCGATCTGCCGTTTGCGAAGAGCGGCGCATTGCGCCCCTCGCTGTTCAATTACGTGCTGGCGCAGGTCAGGGGGCACGAAGCCGAACCGCTGGTGAATGAAGTGGTGTTGCGCTCGCAATCCCAGGCCGAATACGCCGCCGAGAATTACGGCCATTTCGGCCTCAACCTGCGGCGCTATGCGCATTTCACCTCGCCGATCCGCCGCTACGCCGATCTTGTCGTGCACCGGGCGCTGATCCGTGGCCTCGGCCTTGGCGAAGGCGCGTTGCCGGAGACCGAGACGGTAGAAACGCTGACCGAGGTTGCCGCCCAGATTTCCGTTACCGAGCGCCGCGCCATGAAGGCGGAGCGCGAAACCGCCGACCGTCTGATCGCGCATTTTCTCGCCGACCGCATCGGAGCCACCTTTCAGGGCCGCATCTCCGGCGTCACCCGCGCCGGGCTGTTCGTCAAACTCTCAGATACCGGAGCCGACGGTCTGATCCCGATCCGCACGCTGGGAACCGAGTATTTCAATTACGACGAGACGCGGCACGCGCTGGTCGGCACACGCAGCGGTGCCATGCACCGGCTGGGTGACGTGGTCGACGTTCGTCTGGTAGAAGCAGCACCAGTGGCCGGCGCGCTGCGGTTCGAACTTCTGTCGGAAGGCCGCGTGATCCCGCGCGGCAGAAAACGCGAAGGCGCGCGCGACGTCTCCAAGCCGCAAGCCAAAACGCATCCGGGCCGCAACCCGCGCAAGAAAGATCGCAGGCCGGGCAAAGCCAGGCCCGGTAAATCGAAGAAAGGTAAATCATGGAAGCCATGAGCGCAGCGCCCAAAATCTGGACACGGGAATCCGCTCCGGCCGAAAAGCGCAACGTCTGGACCGCGATGAAGCGTGGTTTCCGCGGCCGCTGCCCCCGCTGCGGCGAAGGCAAATTGTTTCGCGCCTTCCTGAAAGTCGACAACAACTGTTCGGCCTGCGGCCTCGATTTTACGCCGCATCGCGCCGACGATCTTCCGGCCTATCTCGTCATCGTCATCGTCGGCCACATCGTGGTCCCCACCGTGCTGTGGATCGAGACTAATTATTCGCCGGCGGTGCCGCTGCAGCTTGCGATCTATCTGCCGTTGACACTGATCGCGTCACTGCTGTTGCTGCAACCGGTGAAGGGCACGGTCGTCGGCGTGCAATGGGCCTTGCGCATGCACGGATTTGACGAACAAAATCCTGAAAAATAAATCAGGCGATCTCACCAACAAGAAACCTAATGGGGCGTCGGGAGTGAAATGAGCGAGACTGTAAAGGAAGAGAAGGAAGCCGATCATCACCCCTATCGCCGCCCGGTAGACGCCGCCACGCTGATCCTGGTCGATCGCACCGCCACCACGCCAAAAGTTCTGGTCGGTAAACGCCACGACAAGGTGGTGTTCATGCCCGGCAAATTCGTCTTTCCCGGCGGCCGTGTCGACAAATCCGACAATCGCGTCCCGGTGGCCGCACCTATACCAAAGGCGCTTGAGTCCAATCTCTTGAAGGGCAGTCCCAAGATCACGCCGTCGCGCGCGCGCTCGCTGACGATCGCCGCGATCCGCGAGGCCTGCGAAGAAACCGGTCTTTGCCTCGGGCGCAGGAGCAACGATGCTACGCCGGCACTCGAAGGCGGCTGGAAACCTTTCACTGATGCCGGATTACTCCCCGACCCGTCCGGACTGTTTCTGATCGCGCGCGCGATCACCCCGCCCGGCCGCGTGCGGCGCTTCGACACAAGGTTTTTCACCGCGGACGCGTCAACCATCACCCATCGCGTCGAGGGCGTGATCCATGCCGATGCCGAACTGGTGGAACTGGTCTGGGTCGAGATCGGATCGAAGCCGTTGGCCGACCTGCATCCCATGACCAAGAATGTTCTGAACGAACTGGAAAAACGACTATCCACCGGTTCGCTGAAGCATGACGCGGCGGTGCCGTTTTTCCATTTCTACGGCGGTAAGATGCAGAAGGATGTGTTGGGCGCCTGAAGCAATGGGCCGTCATTGCGAGGCGCACGCCAGCGCGAACCCGGAATGACGCTGCAAGGATCGAGCAATGACCAAACGTCAGTTGCGGCTCGGCGCGTTCATGCGGCCGGTCAGCATTCATACCGGCGCATGGCGCTATCCCGGCGCATGGCCGGACGCCAATTTCAATTTCGCGCATATCAGGCGTTTGATCCAGAAGCTCGAAGCCGGGAAATTCGACGCCTTCTTCATGGCCGACCATCTTGCCGTGCTGAACATGCCGGTCAATGCGCTCAAGCGCAGCCACACCGTCACCTCGTTCGAGCCGTTCACGCTGTTGTCGGCACTCGCAGGCGCCACCGAACATATCGGCCTGATCGCGACGGGCTCGACCACTTTCGATGAGCCCTACCATGTCGCCCGCCGCTTTGCCTCACTCGATCACATCAGTGGCGGGCGTGCGGGGTGGAACATCGTCACCACCTCAAATCCGGACGCGGCGCTGAATTTCGGGCTTGAAGATCACATGGAGCACGCCGAGCGCTACAAGCGGGCGCGGGAATTCTACGATGTGGTGACGGGCCTGTGGGATTCCTTCACCGACGACGCCTTCGTGCGCGACGTCGAAGCCGGCCTCTATTTCGACCCCGCCAAAATGCACGTGCTCAATCACAAGGGAAAATATCTCTCCGTGCGCGGCCCGCTCAACATCGCCCGCCCGGTGCAGGGCTGGCCTGTGATCGTCCAGGCCGGCGCATCCGAAGACGGCAAGCAGCTTGCGGCGGAAACGGCGGAGGCCGTGTTCACCGGCGGCGGCAGCCTCAGTGACGGGCAAAAGCTTTATGCCGACATCAAGGGCCGCATGGACCAGCTCGGCCGCGACCGCGACAGCTTGAAGATCCTGCCAGGCGCCTTTGTCGTGGTCGGCGACAGCGTCGAGGAAGCCAAAGAGAAACGCGCTTTGCTCGACAGCATGGTGCATTACGACAGCGCGATTGCATCGCTATCGGTCATACTCGGCACCGATGCATCCGGCTTCGATCCCGACGGGCAGCTGCCGCCGATCCCCGAAACCAATGCAAGCAAGAGCGGCCGTCAGCGCCTCGTCGACGTCGCCGCGCGCGACAGGCTCACGGTGCGCCAGCTCGCGCAGCGCGTCGGCGGCTATGGCGGATTGTCGTTTGTCGACACGCCCACGGTCATCGCCGACCAGATGGAAGAATGGCTGACGAGCTACGGCTGCGACGGTTTTAATATCATGTTCCCGTTCCTGCCCGCGGGGCTCGACGATTTCGTCGACAAGGTGGTGCCGGAACTGCAGAAACGGGGGATTTTCCGGTACGAATATGAAGGCCGGACCTTGCGGGAAAATCTGGGCCTGCCGCGGCCGAAAAACCGATTCTTTGAGGCTTAATCGCCGGGAATTCCGCGCTTAAAACCTCGTCTGTTTTCGAGGGAAATACGGACATCCCCGTCTTGACGGCGTCACGACTGGTTTTGATCCAGCGCAGACATCGGCCCTATCACCAGCATGAGCTGTTTCCCGGGAATTATGGTGGACATATTGCAACAGTTGAAATTAATCGAAGTTGCCGGGCTTGTCCCACCACCTTGCGGCGATTCTTGAGATAGGTTGTTTGAAATTTCAAAACTGATCCAGTTATTTAGGGGGGCTCGTATGAAGTATCCGTTGCTCGGAGCGAGCACGCTCGCGGCGATTATCATCGCCGCTCAGGCGCTCGTACCCCTCAAAGCCATGGCCGCAGAAGATAACCCGTCGGGTCTGGCAGAGCTCAAAAAGGAGAATGCGCGGTTGCGAGAGGAGCTCGCCGCCTTGCGTGAACGAGATCGGTTGAAATCCGAGATTTCAACCGTGCGCGCTCGCGTCGAGCGACCGGTTTCGACAAGCCCGGCTGCGGCTGTTCCGACTTCGGTTCGCAGGGCCTATGCGGCGGATAAGCCGGTTTACAAGGCGGTACCGTATGTTCAGCCGCCAGCCGCCCTTTCCTGGAATGGCTTTTATGTGGGGTTGAACGCTGGGGCACGAGAAGATCAAGTTAACGCAACGACGACATCGGTTGTCGGGTTTGCAGCCGGATTTCCTCCTTTTAGGCCGGATGCGGGATTTCCGACACCATCGCTCTCGCAGAGCTCTTGGTCATTTAGGATTGGTCCTTACGTCGGGTACAATTGGCAAATAGGGTCACAATGGCTCGTCGGCATCGAGGGAGATTGGGCTTGGGCGAATAAGACGGCGACATTTGTTGGCGCAGCCTATCCAAACACGACAAACACCTTTGCAACGCTTGGCAGCCCGGACACATTCAGCGTCAAGACCGCGTGGGATGCCAGCATTCGCGAACGCGTCGGATTTCTGGCTAGTCCAAACCTATTACTTTATTTGGCCGGCGGGCCTTCTTGGATGAAGGTGGAGACCACATCGGCTTGTGTAGCAGGCGGCCCCAGCCGGAATTGTTTCGCCGTTCTCCCCCCTGCGCCTGGCACCCCCAGCCAGCTTTTCACCCAACCGGTTATCGCCAACAGTTCTACGAAGCTCGGCTGGACGCTTGGGGGTGGCTTGGAGGCGATGTTTGCCCCCGGATGGATTGTGCGGGCAGAGTACCGCTATTCCGATTACGGAACGATCACGAATACTGACAGGCGGCAGTTTACGCCGGCAGCAGCGGTTGTATTTGGCCAAGACGGTTTTAACGTGGCATACGATGTACGCGTTCGAACGAACCTCGCGACCGTCGGCATCGCGCACAAATTTGACTGGTGATACTACCGGCCGGAGCGCCACTGAGGCAGGACGCGATCCCTTGTCACCGAATTGTGGATTAGTGCGCCACGCTGCACCAGAGCCTTTCGGTTCCTGATTTAGAACCGAAGGCTCTATCCGTTGTTTTGAAGCGTTTTCTTCACGCGAACCGGTATCCACTTCGCTCGAAAACGCTATAGAGTGTGCCCGCAATCCAGATCCCGGGACCACATCCATGCATCAGCAATTCGATCGCGCCGCCGAGGATCTCGGCAACTCGATCCATCTCGAACACGTCAACGTACAGGTACCCGACCAACGTCTGGCCGCATTGTTTTATGTCGCCGGGCTTGGACTCACCCGCGACCCGTATCTGATGGTGTCCGACACCAATATGTGGATCAATGTCGGCAGAAGCCAGTTTCATCTGCCAAGCGGCAAGGCGCAGGTGCTGCGGGGCCATACCGGGATCGTCATGTCGGGCCGCGAGGCGTTGCTCGACCGGCTCGCGTCCGTCGCCAAAAAGCTCGACGGTACGGCGTTCGCATTCAGCGAGCACAACGACTACGTCGAGGCGACATGTCCCTGGGGCAATCGCGTGCGTTGCTATGAGCCGGACGCCGCGCGCTTCGGGCGCATCACGCTCGGCATCCCTTATGTCGAGTTCGAGGTACCGGCCAAGACCGCGCAAGGCATTTGCGCCTTCTATCCGCAGATCATGGGGATGCCCGCTGAACTCAGGAACGGCGACGGCACCGTCGCGCGCGCGAAGATGGGCAAGAACCAGTATCTGCAATTCCGCGAAACCGATCGGCCGCAGCAGGACTACGACGGCCACCACGTTCAGATGTACATCACGAACTTTTCGGGTCCTTACCGCCGGCTCTCGGAGCGTAAACTGATCTACAGCGAGGACAACCAATACCAATATCGCTTTCGCGACATCATCGATCCTGCTGACGGCAAGCACCTGTTCACGGTCGAGCATGAGGTGCGCAGCGCCACACATCCGATGTACCTGCGGCCGCTGATCAACCGCAATCCGGCGCAGACCAACCGCACTTACGCGCACGGCCACGACCAATGGCTCTGGGCGATGGAGCCGGACCAGTACGACGGACGATAGGGACGGCATGGGAATTCGCATGTTTTCTGAAATCGGTGGCCGGCGGCGATGAGCGCGGACGCAAGCGCAGAGGTTCCATCCGATCGTTGCCAAAAATCCAGATTGCTTTGTTCCGAACTGCAAATAAGGGCATAAAATGCCAAAACTAAAATTCAGTTTCGCGCGTGGCGGTTACTTCACGGCAAGGGTGATGATCGACAAGGCGCCCAAAACCTGGGAGGCCATTCGCACCAATTTGCCCGTGACCATTAAGGCGTACAATGCGCGGTGGACGGGTCGCGAAACGCACACAAAACTCGACCTTCCCAACAAGCCTCCACGAGAGAACCAAATTCTTAACGCCGGTTTGGGTGACGTGATCTACGCCGCGGAATGGTCCGACCGCGACGTGACGGGGTTCGAAGCGATTGGCTGGTTCTACGGCACGGAAACCGTGCGCGACTGGCGCGGCGAGTCGCGCGTCAATCTGTTCGCCCGCGTCGATCAGATCGAGTGGCCGTTTCTTGAAGAGGTGGGACTGCGCACCTGGCGCGAAGGCGGCGAGGATTGCACCATAAGCATTCTGGAAGAATAGCTGTTTTTTGAGGACAAGAGCCTCGAATTCATCTCGAAGTTGCGATTGTCGTTGGCGCGGAAAACCCTAAAAAAGCGCATCGGAACCATCAAGAACCATCAATAATAGACGGCGGGCGACCTTGACTTTGGGCTGTCAGAAGCTAGGTTGCGCGGCAAATCCGCCCCCGACAGGCCGGCGCCCGATTCATTCACATTTTTTGAGGTTCTGAACATGGCCAAAGCGGTCACCATCAAGGTCAAGCTCGTTTCCTCGGCGGATACCGGCTTCTATTACGTCGCCAAGAAGAATTCGCGCACCATGACCGACAAGCTGGTCAAGAAGAAGTATGACCCGGTCGCGCGCAAGCACGTCGAATTCAAGGAATCCAAGATCAAGTAAGCTTCGCGGAAGCTGGCGCGTATTCCGCAAAAGTGGATACCGGTTTTGCGATCAGAATACGCGCACTTACAAGATGCTTTAGCGGATTTGAACGGGCCTTCGGCCCCGTTTTTATTTTGTCGCGCCCCGTCGAACAGATCCTTGGAACGTTCGATCGGCTGGAACGAGGTTTCGCCAGCAAGGGTTTTCGCGGCTGCCCGTTCGTCAACGCGGTAGCCGAACTCGGCGCGGAGGATCAGGCCGTCCGGAAGATCGCGATCGCGTTCAAGGAAAGCCGCCGCGTCTGGTTCCGCGATCTCCTGATGCAGCTTGGTGCCGCCGATGCGGAAGGCCTTGCGACCCAGCTCACCCTTCTGGTCGATGGCTCGATCGCGCAGGACCTGGTGCGCAACGATCCCTCCATGGCGCGCGCCGCGAAGGAAGCGGCGCGGGTGTTGCTCAAGAATGCGGGGGTCAGGGTTGACAACCACATACCGTCGTCGTCCCCGCGAAAGCGGGGACCCATACGCCGCGGCGGTGCGACGTAAAACAGGCGGCTGTGGCAAGATTTTTTTCAACCATAACCGCTGGTGGTTATGGGTCCCCGCGTGCGCGGGGACGACTGCCAGTTCTTGCTACGATATGCCGAGATATCTAGATCCGATAAATAGCAGCGATTGCTAATCTGCAGAACGGCAAGGCAGCAACATACCACAATCGCTAGGGGACGACTATGCCGCCTGCGCCACCACACGATTGCGGCCGTCGTGTTTGGCGCGGTAGAGCGCGGTGTCGGCGCGCTTGAGAACGTCGGCGACGGGTTCGCCCTTCAGTTCAAGGGTCGACAGGCCGATCGAGATCGTGACCTCGATGCGTTTCGTTCCTTTGTTGACCGCGAAGGGTTCGCCCGCGATCGAGCGCCGCAGCCGTTCCGCCACCATGCCCGCGACATGCAGGTCGGTCTCGGGCATCACAATGACAAATTCCTCGCCGCCATAGCGGCAGGCGAGATCGATGCCGCGGATCGACTTGCGGATCCGCACGGCGAATTCGCGCAGCACGTCGTCGCCGGCGTCGTGGCCGTAATTGTCGTTGATCGATTTGAAATAATCGATGTCGAGCATCATCAGCGCCAGCGGCTTGCCGCGGCTCGAAGCCTGCTCGGCCAGCGTCCCCAGATGGCTCTCCATGTAACGGCGGTTATGCAGGCCGGTCAGCGCATCGGTGATCGCGGCCTCGATCGAGGTCTGCACATTGTCGCGCAGATGGTC
This sequence comes from Bradyrhizobium sp., assembly GCA_041495185.1. GTDB lineage: Bacteria > Pseudomonadota > Alphaproteobacteria > Rhizobiales > Xanthobacteraceae > Bradyrhizobium. The sequence goes on along the minus strand of JBGQCE010000011.1, from coordinate 7,808 downwards.
GGTATAGCGGCGCTTGCGAATTTGGGTGCGTGCGCGCGCCAGCAGCTCGTTCTTGTCGACCGGGCGCAACAGGTAATCGTTGACGCCGATCTCGAGGCCGCGGAGCAGCCGCGCGTTATTGTCGGCATCCGCAATGGCGAGAATGGGGACTGCCCGGGTCCGCTCCAGCGATCGCGCCTGGCTGCACAGCCGCAACCCGTCGAAATTCTTCAGCCCAAGCGAGACGATCAGCAGATCGTAATTGCCCTCGGCCGCATGAAACAGCGCTTCTGCCGGATTGCTTTCGACATCGACGGTGTGCTCGGTGCTCAATACCGGCGCCAGCCGCTCATAGGACGACGGCCGGTCGTCGACCAACAGGATGCGACCGCCCCTCCCGGTATCTGCCACCGCGCTGCGCTCCGGCGCCTGCACGCCGATCTCGAGCGAAGTGATGGCGCGCATGCGCAGCTCATCGGTCATCATCTTCAGCCGTGTCAGCGAGCGCACCCGCGCAATCAGAACGATGTCGGACACCGGCTTGGTCAGGAAATCGTCGGCGCCGGCCTCAAGCCCGCGCACGCGATCGGCCGGGCTATCGAGCGCGGTGATCATCACCACCGGAATGAAATGCGTTACCGGGTTGGACTTCAGCCGGCGGCAAACCTCAAAACCGTCAATATCGGGCATCATCACGTCGAGCAGGATGATGTCGCATTCGGCGCGCGCGCAGATTTCCAGCGCCTCGGCGCCGTTGGACGCCGTCAGCACATCGAAATATTCGGCCGACAGCCGTGCTTCCAACAGTTTGACGTTGGCGGGAACGTCATCGACGACCAGAATACGCGCGGACATCGAAAATCCCCCTACCCGATGAATCGGCGAACGGTTTCAATAAATTTGCCGACCGAAATCGGCTTGGACAAATAGGCCTCGCAGCCGCCCTCACGGATACGTTCCTCGTCGCCCTTCATGGCAAACGCCGTCACCGCGACCACCGGAATGGAGCGCAACTCCGGATCGTCCTTGATCCAGCGCGTCACATCGAGGCCGGACACCTGCGGAAGCTGGATATCCATGAGGATGAGATCGGGACGAAGCTTGCGGACAAGATCGAGCGCCTCGAAGCCGTTGCTGGTGCCCGAGGTCTGGTAGCCATGCGCTTCCAAGAGATCGCGAAAGAGCTTCATATTCAGCTCGTTGTCCTCCACGATCAGGACGGTTTTTGCCATCCCGCCCCTCCCAATTCCCCGCAAACAGGCCCAGTATGCGCGCCATCCGCGCCGCCGCCGGGCGTATAAAAAAGTGAATTCAAACTAGCGCCAGATTCGCTCTAACCCGTTAAGCCCGAGTGCCATCTTTATGCGAAGTGGTTTCCACTTGCTTGAACACGTTCCGCAGACTCGGGCATGATGGTTCCAAAATAGAGACCATAAGTTACGGAAAGGCAAACACAACAGTTGAGAAAGCCTGTTCACAACCCCCGGGAAGTAGCTGAAATCGTTGCAGTTCAGGCGCTTTCCTTTATCGCCGGCGACCCCGAGCGTCTGGGCGCGTTCCTGGCCGAAAGCGGAATCGGTCCGGAGACCTTACGCACCGCTGCCAGCGACCCGCATTTTCTCTCAAGCGTGCTCGATTTCGTGATGCGGGACGACGCAACCGTGAAGGCGTTCGCAAGCGCTTCCCAGCTGCATCCCACCAATATCGCCGCTGCTCACCAGGCGCTGGGCGACCCGCAATGGGAGCGCGATGTGCCGTGAAATCAACCGCGCCAGAACTCGCCGGGCCGACCTGCTTTTGCCGGGATTGCCTCAGCGATCTGGACGTCACTGCCAGGCGATGCGGCGAGTGCGGCTCGCCTCGCCTTGTCCGTCACCACGCGCTGCCCTCACTTATGCTGGCCCACATCGACTGCGACGCGTTCTACGCCACGGTCGAAAAGCGCGACAATCCTGAACTCGCCGACAAGCCTGTGATCATCGGCGGCGGCAAGCGCGGCGTGGTCTCGGCGGCGTGCTACATCTCCCGCACCTTCGGCGTGCGTTCCGCCATGCCGATGTTCAAGGCGCTGGCGCTATGCCCGTCCGCGATCGTGATCCGGCCCGACATGGCGAAGTATGTCCGGGTCGGCCGCGAGGTGCGCCATGCCATGCAGGCGCTGACGCCGCTGGTCGAGCCGCTGTCGATCGATGAGGCATTTCTCGATCTTGCAGGCACCGAGCGCGTTCACGGCATGATTCCCGCAAAGGTGCTGGCGCGCTTCGCCAGCGAGGTCGAGCGCGACATCGGGATCACGGTTTCGGTCGGCCTGTCCTGCAACAAATTCCTGGCCAAGATCGCCTCCGACATGGACAAGCCGCGCGGCTTTGCCGCGCTCGATTCCGAGGAGGCCCGCGCAATGCTGGCGGACAAACCGGTCGGATTCATTTTCGGCGTGGGACCTGCCACCCAAGAGCGGTTGTCGCAGCGCGGCTTTCGCACCATCGCGGATCTGCAGCGCGCCGATGAAATCGAGTTGATGAAACAATTTTCAACGGAGGGGCGCAGGCTGTGGCGGCTGGCGCGCGGCATCGACGACCGCCGCGTGGTGCCCGATCGCGGCGCCAAGACCATTTCCAGCGAGACCACGTTCGAGACCGACATCCGCGATTTTGCGACCCTGGAAAAGACGCTGTGGCGGCTGTCGGAGAAAGTATCCGCGCGCCTCAAGAGTGGCGATCTCGCAGGATTGACCATCACGCTGAAGCTGAAGACCGCCGATTTCAGGCAGCGCACCCGCTCGCAATCGATCCACGCGCCGACACAGCTGGCGGCGAAGATCTTCGCGGTATCCCGGGAAATGCTGGCGAAGGAGATCGACGGCACCGCCTTTCGGCTGATGGGGGCCGGCGTCAGCGCGCTGCGCCCGGGATCGCAGGCCGACGACACCGACATGCTCGACAGACGCTCGGCCCATGCCGAGCGCGCGATCGACGATCTGCGCAGGAAGTTCGGCAATAGCGCCGTGATCAGGGGCATCGCCTATGACGGGCCGGAGAAAGCGGAATGAAGCGGCTGGTGCCCACCGCCGTCATTGCGAGGAGCGTAGCGACGAAGCAATCCATTCTTTCTGCGGAGCTATGGATTGCTTCGCGGAGCCTGTCATCGGGCGCGCATTCGCGCGACCCGTTGGCTCGCAATGACGGCGAAAGCCGTCACTTACACGGCTTCGAATCCTTGACGTCGAATTTGCCCATCGCGCCGGAAATGACAAAATCGTTGTAGTCGAGCACCAGCGCCCGCGAGACACCGTTCTCGTACAGTTCGAACGACATTGCGTAGACCGGCGTCTGCTCGCCCTCTTTCGCCTTGGCGTCGCGGTCGTAGTAGCTCACGGTGACCGGCCAGCGCGTCAGCGGTTTCATTTGATCGTTCGTGGTGGAGGGATCGGGCGCTGCGATGGTGCGGTCGCCCGGGATCGGCTGCCCGATCACCGAGAGCGTGTTGTAGACCTTTTCGCCGTTGTCCGATCCGTCATAGACCGTCAGTTCGAGCACTGATTTGCCTTCGCGTGCGGCGGCGATGATGCGCTGGATCTGCTCGGTCGGAAACACCGTAGAGCCGTCCAGCGTAAAGGTCTTGGACGCCGGCTGTTTCAATTTCACCGTGATATGATCGCCGTTCCGCTCCGCGACCCCGTCGACCGGGCTCGAGTCGGTGTCGTTCATCCTGGTATCGATCTTGAAACGATAGCTCTTGCCCGCACCATCCTCCCAGGAGGTCGAGCGCAGGTCGCTCAGCGTTACCTTGCCCTCGCCGCTGTTGAGTTCCGAGACCTGCCTGAATTCCGAGGTGTAGCCCTCGCAGGCGCTGCCTGAAAAATTGTAGAGGATGCGCCCGCGCGCGCTGTCGACCGAGGCCGAGCCGCGCGACTTCACCAGGCTCAGCTCATAAAGCGCCTGATGGGGGAGAAACGCGCCGCTCGCCGCGGCACCGGCCTGCCCGGCCGCAAAACCCGAACCGGCAGCGACGGCAGCTATCGTCAGCACCAGCGATCGGTTGGGCGAAATCCGGAACCAGCGAGCCATGTTGTTATCCTGCGCCGTGAATCGTTACATTAATGACCGCTCTATTGCGCCGCAACTAGGGCCGCCTCATGAAAAAATACGGATTAGCCGCCGAGATGCCATGTTTTTCGGCATTTCGTCACTGATCCACCGTCGCTTGCATGCATGGGCGCGATGCGCGAAACAAGGCGGCCCGATCGGATCTTGATCGGGCGGGTCAATTCAAACGGGGACGGAACATGGCGGGTACGGTCGAGCAGAAATTGGCAGCGCAGGGCGTGGTCTTGCATGAGCCCGCAAGCCCGGTGGCGAATTACGTCGGCTTTGTGCGCACTGGAAATCTGCTGTTCGTGTCCGGGCAGGTTTGCGTCAACCCGGAAGGCAAGCTGATCGCCAAGGGCAAGCTCGGCGCCGGCGTTACCGTGGAACAAGGCAACGCCGCGGCGCGCGGCTGCGCCATCAATCTGCTGGCGCAGATCAAGGCGGCGCTGGGCGACCTCGACAAGGTGGTTCGCGTGGTCAGGCTCGGCGGTTTCGTCAATTCCGCGCCGGACTTTCTCGACGGTCCGAAGGTGCTGAATGGCGCCTCCGACCTGATGGTTGCGGCCTTCGGCGACAAGGGCCGCCATGCCCGCACCACGGTCGGCGTTGCTTCCCTTCCCGCTGATGCCGCCGTGGAAGTCGAGGGGATATTCGAGGTCTCGTAAGCGGAGCCGTGGAGATGCGCGCGCCCGACTGGCTGACCACACGGCCGGTGGCCCATCGCGGCCTGCACGATGCTGCGCGCGGCATCATCGAAAACATGCCGGGCGCGGCACAAGCTGCGATATCAGGTAATTTCAGCATCGAATGCGATATCCAGCTCACCGCCGACGGCGAGGCGATGGTGCATCATGACAATGCGCTTGGCCGCCTCACCGAAGGTTCAGGCGCACTGCTCGGCATGACCGCGGCCCAGCTCAGGGCCGTGCCATTCAAGGATACGCCGGAACGGATGATGTCGCTCGGCGATCTCTGCGCGCTGGTCAAGGGCCGCGCGCCGCTGGTGATCGAGGTGAAAAGCCATTTCGATGGCGACCGCAAGCTGGTTAGGCGGATGGCAGAGGTGCTCGCCTCCTATTCCGGACCGGCCGTCGGAATGTCGTTCGATCCGGATCAGGTGCTGGCGCTGCGCGACCTGATGCCGGCGCTTCCCCGCGGCATCATTGCCGAACGCAGCTACGACGAGGCCGACTGGCCAGAGGCGACGCCCGCCCAGCGCCGAGGCATGCTCCATCTGCGCCACGCGTTCCGCACCCGGCCGCATTTCGTCGCCTATTGGGTGGATGAGTTGCCGGCGCCAGCACCCTGGATTGCTCGGAACATCTTTGGCTTGCCCCTGCTGACCTGGACCGTCCGCACAGCAGAGCAGCGCGAACGCGCCGCCCGCTACGCCGATCAGATGATCTTTGAAGGGTTTCGGCCATAGGGTCTGATCCAGCTTTGCTGGCTCAGACCCGTCGCCCATCCCTATGTTTGGGCATGATCTTTTCCGAAAACCGGTTTCCACTTTTCGGGATCATGCCCTAAACCTGAGGCGCGACGAGTGCCCTTGAAAGCCCGACCGCAATGCACGATCTTTGGGGTTGGTCACCATGTGCGATGGCTGATCGTAACGCGTGACCGGTTCAAATCGTCGATGGATTCATCCGAAATAACCTTGGAGGCCGTATCGTCCGTCAGCCAGATTGCGGCTGAGGATTGGGATGCCTGCGCCAATCCGGCTTCCCGCACCGATAGCCTCGATCGCCTCGACACGCTGGCTTCACCCGACACCCCCAGCGATTCCGACGCCACATCAAAGGCCCGATATAACCCCTTTGTTTCACATGCATTTTTCTCCGCATTGGAAGCGTCTGGGTCGGCCTGCGCGCGCACCGGCTGGGGACCCCGCCATTTGCTGGCGCGGCTCGACGGCGAGATCGCCGGCATCGTGCCCTGCTATCTGAAATCGCACTCGCGGGGCGAATACGTGTTCGACCGCGGCTGGGCCGATGCCTATGAACGCGCCGGCGGAAGCTATTATCCGAAGCTGCAGGCCTCGGTTCCCTTTACCCCCGCAACCGGCCCGCGCCTCCTGATCCGTGATGGCGTCGATCAAGAGCGCATCGGCACCGCGCTTGCGAGCGGACTGGTGGCGCTGTGCGAGGTGACCGAAGCTTCATCGGTTCATGTGACGTTTGCGCGCGAAGCGGAAACCAGGTTCCTTGCCGCTCACGGCTTCCTGCAACGCACCGACCAGCAGTTTCACTGGCACAACCAGGGCTACGGCAGTTTTGAGGATTTCCTTGGCTCGCTCAATTCCCGTCACCGCAAGGCGATCCGGCGCGAACGGCGCGAGGCCCTCGCCGCGGACGGCATCACGATTCACGCGCTCAACGGCGGCGACATCACCGAAGATGCCTGGGACGCCTTCTTCGCCTTCTACATGGAGACCGGCTCGCGGAAATGGGGCCGGCCCTACCTCACCCGCGGCTTCTTCTCGCTGATCGGCGAGAGCATGCCTGAGGACGTGCTGCTGGTGATGGCCAAGCGCAACGGCCGCTGGATCGCCGGCGCCATCAATTTCATCGGCTCCGATACCTTGTTCGGCCGCAACTGGGGCGCGATCGAGCATCATCCGTTTCTGCATTTCGAGGTCTGCTATTATCAGGCGATCGACTTTGCGATCCGGCGCGGCCTGAAAACCGTCGAGGCCGGCGCGCAAGGCGAGCACAAGATCGCGCGCGGCTATCTGCCGCAAACCACCTACTCCGCGCATTACATCGCCGACCCCGATCTGCGGCGCGCGATATCGGACTATCTGAAGCGCGAACGCGCCTATGTGGCGGAAGCCGCGCGTGAACTCACCGACGCCGGACCGTTTCGTAAAGCTGACGACTAGGCATTTTCAGGAGCCGCCATGCCCGCCTATGACCCCAACAACCCCTTCGCAAAAATCCTGCGCGGTGAATTCCCGAGCTACAAGGTCTATGAGGACGACCATGTGCTGGCCTTTCTCGACATCATGCCGCGATGTCCCGGACACACGCTTGTCATTCCGAAGGCGCCGGCCCGCAACATCCTCGACATTGCGCCGGAGGATTTCGCCCATGTCGCGCGCGGCGCCCACAAAATCGCACGTGCCGCGATGACGGCCTTCAAGGCCGACGGCATCACCGTGCAGCAATTCAACGAACCGGCCGGCGGACAGGTGGTGTTTCACCTGCATGTGCATGTGATGCCGCGCCACAATGGCGCAGCGTTGCTGCCACCCGCGAGCCGCAAGGAAGATGGCAAAGTGCTGGAAGAGAACGCAGCAAAATTGATCGCGGCGTTGAAATAATCCTTCCCCGTCATTGCGAGCGAAGCGAAGCAATCCAGAGGCGCGGGTGAAGACTGGATTGCTTCGTCGCTTTGCTCCTCGCAATGACGAGAGGAACGGCCCTCACTCCGTCTCGAAATCGCCTGCATGCGGCTGCGCCAGTGGCGTGAATTCGCAGCGGTCGGGTTTGATATCCAGTAATGGCGTCTCGTCGAGGCAATCCAGCCCGCGCACCAGAACGACGTTGCCCTCGATGCCGACCAGCTTGACGATCGAGGTGCCGATCGGGTTCGGCCGCTGCGGCGAGCGCAGCGAAAACGTGCCGCGCGTCGACCGGTTGTCTTTCGGACTTTGCAGCACGAGATCGCGGCGCGACTGATGCAGCCAGTAGATCACTTCGAGATTACTGTAGAAATCGACCCCCTTCAGCGCCGGCACCC
>JBGQCE010000010.1:0-18816 GCA_041495185.1 Bradyrhizobium sp. | reverse complement strand
GCCTCCGGACGACTGCCCGGAGGCTTTTGATTTGGGAGGCTTTTGTTTTGGGACGTAAGCCTCGTCGGGCTTATGCGCGCCGGTTGACCAGAAACACCGCGGCGGCGCAGGCAATCATGCCCGTTATCGCCACCGTATCGAGCCGTTCCCCGAACAGGACATAGGCCATGACCGCGGTCACCGCCGGCACCAGATAGAACAGGCTTGCCACCGAAGTCGCCGCCGAGTGCCGGATCAGCCAGTACAACAGCCCGATCGATCCGATCGACAGCACCACCGCAAGCCACATCAGCGACAGCACGAACTCGCGGGTCCAGTGCACCACATTGTTCTCGAACAGCCAGGCGCCGGCGGCAAAGAAGATCGTGACCGCGATATATTGCACGAGATTGCCGGCGCGCCAGTCGATCCGGTTGCAATAACGCCTTTGATACAGCGTGCCCAGGGTGATGCTGACCAGCGAAACGCCCGAGGCGAGCCAGCCCCAGCCCGCCTCCCCGGTCATCGGGCGATCGTGCAGGATCAGCACCACGCCGGCGAGCCCGAGCAGCAGTCCAGCCCATTGCAGCGGCGTGACGCGTTCGCCGAGCCAGCGGTTCGCGAGCGTCGAGGTCAGGATCGGCTGCAGGCCCGGAATCAGCGCCGACAGCCCGGCGGGGATCGAATGCGCGATCGCGATCGCGGTCCCGCCCAGGTAGAATCCATGCACCAGAAGGCCCGCGACAACGCTGTGGGCCACGCCCGTCCGGTCCGGCCATTGCGGCCGCGCAATCGCAGCGATAACAGCCATCAGGCCGACCACCACGGCCATACGGATCGCGAGATAGGTCAGCGGCTCGGCATTATGCAGCACATATTTGGTGCCGATAAAGCCGGTACTCCAGAGCACGACGAAAATCGCCGGCGCCGCGCGCGCGGCAAGATTTTCAAAGTCATGCTTCATTTGCCGCCCTGAGTGCACGATCATATGCTATGCGGCAACGCCAATTTGCGCGGGACGGCTCGCGCGCTATGACATAACGAAAACCGGGAACGAGGAACTGCCCAATGGATGTTCGCGCCGCCGTTGCCGTCGCTGCCGGCAAGCCGCTGGAGATAACAAACGTCCAGCTCGAGGGGCCGCGCGAGGGCGAAGTGCTGGTCGAAATCAAGGCCACCGGCGTCTGCCACACCGATGAATTCACGCTATCCGGCGCCGATCCGGAAGGATTGTTCCCGGCGATCCTCGGCCATGAAGGCGCCGGCGTCGTGGTCGATATCGGCCGCGGCGTGACCAGCGTGAAGAAAGGCGATCACGTCATTCCGCTCTACACGCCGGAATGCCGGCAGTGCCCGTCGTGCCTGTCGCGCAAGACCAATCTCTGTACCGCAATCCGCGCCACCCAGGGCCAGGGCCTGATGCCCGATGGCACCTCGCGCTTTTCGCTTCGAGGCAAGCCGATCCATCACTACATGGGCACATCGACATTCGCAAACTACACCGTACTGCCGGAGATCGCGGTGGCAAAGATCCGCAAGGACGCCCCGTTCGACAAGGTCTGCTACATCGGCTGCGGCGTCACCACCGGCATCGGCGCCGTCATCAACACCGCCAAGGTCGAGCAAGGCGCCAAGGCGATCGTATTCGGCCTCGGCGGCATCGGGCTCAACGTGCTGCAGGGCCTGCGGCTGGCGGGCGCCGACATGATCATCGGGGTCGATATCAACAACGACCGCAAGTCGTGGGGCGAGCGCTTCGGCATGACCCACTTCGTCAATCCAAAAGATCTCGGCAAGGACCTCGTCCCTCACCTCGTCGACATGACGAAGTCGGGCGCGGACCAGATCGGCGGCGCCGATTACACCTTCGACTGCACCGGCAACGTCACGGTGATGCGGCAGGCGCTGGAAGCCTGCCATCGCGGCTGGGGACAATCGATCATCATCGGGGTTGCTCCCGCAGGCGCCGAGATTTCGACGCGGCCGTTTCAACTGGTGACGGGCCGGGTGTGGAAGGGTACCGCGTTCGGCGGCGCGCGGGGCCGCACCGACGTGCCGAAAATCGTAGACTGGTACATGCAGGGCAAGATCGAGATCGATCCGATGATCACCCATGTGATGCCGCTTGCCGAGATCAACAACGCGTTCGAACTGATGAAGCATGGCGAATCCATTCGCGGCGTGGTGACTTTCTAGATAGGGGCTATCATGCGCCTGCAATTCCAGACCGTCGATGTGTTTACCGGCACGCAATTCGTCGGCAATCCGCTTGCCGTTGTCCTGAACGCCGAGGGGTTGTCGACCGGGCAGATGCAGGCCATCGCCGCCGAGTTCAATTTGGCGGAGACGACCTTCATTCTGCCGCCGAAGGACGCCGCGCATACGGCGGAGGTGCGGATATTTACACCGCGCAGCGAGATGCCGTTCGCCGGCCATCCCAATGTCGGCACCGCTTTCGTGCTGGCCCGCGCAGGCACCAGTTACGGCCGGCCTGTCGGCGGCGACCGCGTCATCTTCGAGGAAAAGGCCGGGCTGGTCCCGATCGAGATTCTGCGAGATGGCGCAACAGTGGTGGGTGCGAGACTCGCTTCACCCCAGCCGCTCTCGGTCGGCGCAGAGATCGCGGGCGAACTCGTGGCATCGGCTTGCGGAGTTTCGCTCGCCGACATCGAGACATCCCATCATCGTCCGTGCATCGCGTCCTGCGGCGCCCCGTTCATTCTGGCCGAATTGAAGAGCCGCACCGCGCTCATCGGAGCAAGCCCGAACGGCGATGTGTTCCGGCATGAAGTCACCAAACATCCCGTCGTCAGCATCATGCTCTACACCCAGGTCCATGAGGGCGACATCGACATCCGGGCGCGGATGTTTGCGCCACGCCACAACATTCCCGAAGATCCCGCGACCGGCAGCGCCAATGTCGCGCTGATCGGCCTGCTTGCAAAGCTGCGCCCGGAGGCAAGCCTTTCATTGTCGAAGACGATCGCTCAGGGCGTCGAGATGGGGCGGCCGAGCATCCTGCGGGCGGAGGCTGAAAAGAAGAACGGCACCGTCACCGCGACCTTCATCGGTGGACGCTGCGTGCCGGTGATGTCGGGAACGATCGACTTGGCGTGAGAGGATTAAAACTCTTCCGGACAGGGATCGACGATCTTCCAGAGTTCTTCGCCGTTTTTGATCTTCTTCATCTCGGTGGTCAGCCCGCCGTTGCGGCGGATCCAGTCCTTCACCGTATCGGGATAATAGGACATCAAATCCGACGTTCCCTCTGAACTGGTGACCTTGATGCCGAAGGTAAACGCCTTGTCGAAATAGGCCTGGTGGAAGCCGAGGCTGGCGCGCGGCGTCACGCAAATCTTGTTCATCGGCACGACGCCGAACACCAGCGTGCAGGCCGAATTGCAGATGCCATCGATAATCACACGCTCTTTGCGGTCGCGGATGCGTTCGTACTTCGCCTTGTATTCCGTGACATAGCCGCCGTGATCGCGCGTGATATGCAGATCGGCGCGCGCCGGCGTCGCGGCCAGAAGCGATGATAACAGCAGGGCGAGAGGCGTGATGCGCATGGATCGATCGGAAACCGGATAGGCCTGTCGGGACACGGGAAAGCCGGTCCGTATCGGGACCAGACGGCACAACTCTGGCCGGACTGTGTTGGAATTTCGTTAAGCATTCCGGATAGGACAAAAATTCCCGTGCTGTGGCAAATTTTCCGCACTTTTTTGGGCGTTTCGCCTCTGGATGGGACCCGCGGATGGTCTAAAATACCCTCCGCTCCCCCCGACGCTCGGAGAATCCTTAATGACCAGACTGACGCTCCTCTCAGCCGCAATTCTGTCCGCGCTGGCCGTGGCGCCGGGCCTCGCGCAGGCGCGGACCCACCACCATGCTCGCCTTAGCTGGCTCCCCTATGAGATCAGCTACAGTCATAATTACGGCCCCGGTCTCCTGCCCGGCACTTTTGCCTATTACGATGGTCTTTCGACCAACGCCTGTGCGCAGGGTTCGGCGACCTATATCGGTCAGGACCGCCGCAAGCATCCCTGCTTCTGATCCGTTCTGCCGCGATCCCTCACGGCAGCGTTCACGACCGCTGCCGGCGCCTTGTCACGCCGCCCGAATTCGGCCGATTGCATTGCCGACTTTCATCAGCCCCGCCTGGCAATTGATGTAGGTCAAAGCCGATCGATCGCTGAAGTTTATTGCTAAATGCCACCAGCAGCGAGGCCGGTCGCATGAAAGATATCAAAGCCGAGATGCCCTTGCGGCCAGATATGATCTGGGATCTGCTCATTCGGCTATCAGGCGTCGCCCTATTCGTCCTGCTTGTCGTCGCCTATTCCACGGGCGAGGAATTTCCGCACACCCACGTCATGATCGGCTACGCGATCGCCACTCTGGTCGTGGTTGGCATTTTCTGGGCGATCGTCAGGCCGCACTACGATCGGTTTCCGCCGATCATCTACAGTCCGCATGGAATCAAGGCGCAATTCCAGAATGCCGACACTGTGCCCAAAACCCTGGCATCGGTGTTTTTGATCCTGGCGGCGCTGCCCCTCTGCGCGTTAATCCTGATGCTGGTCACTCATACCGTGTGGGGCACCACCTGGATTGACGAGATGCACGAGGTCGTCGCCTATTTCGCGGTGGGATTGGTTGCGTTCTACATTGCGATGGTAGGTATCGCGAGCAGCGGATACGTCGAGGACCGCGTGCGGAAGATGTTCAAGAGAAACAAGCATCCATACTAATCCGCACGGCATTCTCTGCTTAGTACAGGTCAGGTACTTCGCGGCGCGTGCGCGCTATCCGGACCATCTGATCAGAGCGCCCATCATCATTGCGATGCAGGTCACAAATCCGATCGCAGGTATCCATATCGGGACGGTGACGTGCGGAATATTCGACGGCACGCGGCGATACCGCAGCCGCAGCAAGGCCAGGTTGACCATTGCGAACACCGCCAGCGTCGCCAGCGAGGTGCCTTCCGCAAGCGGCGTAAGCGGAACGAGCAACGCGAATGGAATGACTAAAGCAGCAATGCAGGCGGTAGCGAGCAGGGGCGTACCGGTGCGGGGGTGCACCCGCGCGAAGATCGCCGGCAACTCGCGTTCTCGCGCGATTCCGTAGACGACCCGAGCCGCCATTGTCATCTGCGCAAGGATCGTGTTCAAGGTCGCCACGATCGCGATCGCGCTTATCGTAGCTGGACTGACACCGGCGACTTCGCGAAAGACCAGACTAAGCGGCGCTGATGAGGACGAGAGACGTTCAATCGACACGGCGCTGACGGCGACCGCGGCGACGAGGACATATAAGATCGTCGAGATCAGCAAGGTGAGTATCATGGCACGGGGGATATCGCGGTGCGGGACCATCGCCTCCTCCACGACGTTGGCTAAATCCTCAAACCCGATAAATGCGAAGAATGCGAGCAAACTGCCAAAGCCAATACCGGACATGACCATTGCGTTTGGCGGCGGTAGATGGGCGAGCGCGTTGGCAATGGGAAGGTCTGCATGAATGGCTGCAACGATGACGGTTACCAACCCGCCGACCTCGATCACGGTGAATACGCTCGCAAGCGCTACCGATTCCAGGATGCCCCACGCGGCCACGGCTCCAAGCGTGAGGGCGACGATCACCACGATCAGGCCTTGAGGCAGATCGACGAATTGCTGGATATAGCCCGCCGATCCCAGCGCAACCGCGGCGGACGACACCACGCCGATCACAACGGTCAACAGACCGATCGCCGTGGATAGCGCGCGGGATCGGAACGCAGCCCTGACATAGGCGGCTTCGCCCGCGCTGACCGGATAGCGTGTCGAAAGTTCGGCATAGGAGGCAACGGTCAGCGCCATGACGGTTGCGGCGAGCACGAATGACCATGGCGCATAAACGCCTGCATGGCCGGCGACGGCGCCAATCAAGACGTAGATGCCGGCACCCACCGTGATTCCCGTGCCGTACAGCACCAACAATGCCAAGCCGAGCCGCCGGCGCAGCGGGACCGCGCCATCGATCGGTGGGTCACTTGGCATCAATGCGAAAACAGAATCGGAAGCGGCGGCTTCGACAGCAAGCTCTTGGTCGCGCCTCCGAGGACAAGTTCCCGCAAACGAGAGTGTCCGTACGCGCCCATCACGAGCATGTCCGACGCATGGGAAGCGACATATGCCTCGAGAACCTCACCGATCCGCCTGCCCTTGGCGTCCACCCTGTCCAGCACGACGTCGATGCCGTGCCGGGACAGGTTCTTCGACAGTTCTTCGGCGGAGTGCTTGTTATCGAGGTGCTTCTCGTTGAGAACGGTGACCACGCGGACCTTCTTCGCTTTTTCCAGCAGCGGAATCGCATCCGATACCGCGCGCGCGGCCGCGCGGCTGAAATCCCAGGCGACCGCAACAGTCCCGAGTACGAACGGGCGGGATCTCGGACTTTGCGGCAGGACCAGTGCAGGCTTGCCCGACCCGAAGATCACGGCTTCGGCATACCATCGATCGTCCGACTGCGGCAGGATCGTGAGATCGCGGAGCCGCGCATATTCAACCAGCATGTCCGCGACTTCGAACGTCTTGCATTTCTGGAGAATCGATTCGTGGGAAACGCCGGACTTTTCGGCGGCTGCGTCGAACGCTGCGAGCAGATCTTGCGCATTTCGCCGGCTCTTGCCGGCTTCACCGGCGACAATTCCGGGCAGGCCGACCGTCGAACCTGAAATGAAGTGTCCCGGCAACTGAACGTGCACTTCGCAGGACAGTGCCGCAATGTGAGCGCCGAGAACCGCAGCGATCGACACCGCATCCTCGACCACGGATACCGGCGTCGGCTCGGGATAGCTCGTCAGCGTAACCAGGATGTCATTGAACGCCATGAGAACCTCGTGTTGGGCTTTCAAGCTAACGTTACAACGGTTTCGGCATTTGATTCATCTCAAGGCCACAGCGCGGGGCCGGCCCGATGGCGTCCTCGCATTCGAGAGCCCGAGGCAGCGATGGACGGGATTGGCTGGCCTGGCTGGTATCCTGCCGCCTAGCCGCAGGCAATCCGTTTGGCTGATGGTTGTTGCCCCCTATTTTGCGTCCCATTGCGGTTTAATTCTGCCTCGGGCATCCCCACATAGTGTTTATGGCTCACTGGCAAAAATCTAGCTTCACGCGAGAACCGGCGAAGACGAAGGCCGAGCTGCGCCAGATGCTGACCGAGGCCGTCCGCAACACGCAACCCAGTGCGGACCTCGGGACGAAATACCCGCCGAAGGCCAAAAAAGATCAGCCGTAACGGCCCGTCCGTGCGTCTAAAGCCTCTGGGCCACAGGTAACCACCCCCGAAAATCGCGCGCGTCCATGCCCAGGCAGCCACGCGTTGACTGGCAAGCGGAACTTGCTCTAATGCACCCCTGTCCTCGGATCTGCGCCCGTTTAGTCAGGCTCAAATTCTGTGGTCAGCCAAGATGCCAAGTGTTTGCTTTCATTGGATTGCGCTCGTAGCTCAGCTGGATAGAGCATCGGACTTCGAATCCGAGGGTCGGGAGTTCGAATCTCTCCGAGCGCGCCAGAAAAATAGCCACTTCTTGAATCTGAGAGAAATCCTATTTCTCGTGATGATCGACGACGATCCCAACGAAGCCTATGAACTCCTCGTGATTTTTGTCGGTGTGTCGTTTGGAGCAGGTGAGGAAATTTCCCAAGGCCGCACTGAAGAGACCAGCGATTGCGAGAGTTGGCGCGTGATCGATGACGGCCAGCGGCAAACGTTCCTGCGATCTATTGACACAGCCGGAACGCGAGTGTTTGGCGTCACAAACCGGACGTTGTTTCCTGTTAGTGTAGCGAAATGGACCAGCTCTGGATCGCGGCTTTGATTGCGCTTCCATACGTAGTCGGCTTTGTTGCCGGGTATGCCGTTCGTGCTGCAATTTCTCGGGCAAGACGCCGAAAGGCGCGGAGATTAGGTATATGACTCTAGGGCCTAAGGTGCGAGAACCGCCGCAACCTTCCGCTTCCTCCGCCAGCTGGCTGATATGGTCGGCACCATAAAAGTAGGCGAAACGCTGCTACCTGCAGCCCTGCCTGTGTTTGCTGCCTGCCTGGGCGTGATGGGTATGCTTGGCTGGCGCAGGAAGAAAGCGCGTTGTCTATTGCTGTCGCGACCCCTCCCGGCGGATGCCGGATCGCCATCCGGCATTTACGCCAATAGCTGTTTTTCGATTTCGTGGACCGGCATCTTGACGAGGTCCTTGTCGACCTCCCCATGCAGCGCTTTTCGAACCGCAACCGAATAATCCGACCGGATCATGCCGAGCGCGCGCGGTGGGGCGACCATTGTCAGTCCGGTGGTTTCGCCTGATGTGACGGCAACGTCGAGCCGGTCAGCCAGGGCCTTCAGGAACGCTCGTTCGGACTCATCGTGCCAATCTGTCTGCCCAACCGAGCTTCGCGGCCCACCTATTGATTTTTGCACGCTACCAGGCGCATCGCTACCTTGTGCGCTCGTAGACAAGTCCGGGTGCTCGTGCACTTCTTTTGTGTGCAGATTCGGAAACATGCGATCTCCGAGATTTTCGAGAATAAGCGCTTTTCGGCCGTCGCAAACAACGATCCAGTCGCCGGTGCCGATTTTCATTTTTGTCATTGAACTGCTCCGAAGGAACGTAAGTTTCCGTTTGAGAATGAATCAGAGACGCTCTTCGAAATCCTCAAAGGATTTTCCGAACTGCGACAAGGCCTCCTCCAGATAGTCCGCAAGCATTGGCGTCCCGATCAGGTAAGATGCGGTGCGGTTATTGTGGGCACGCGACGCCTCCGCGCGCAGATCGCGCCAGTTGTCCAGATCGCCGTCACCACGGCCGAGCCACATCAGGGCGACGAGGTCGATTTGCTCATCCTCATTCAGGCCTCTAATGAAGCCGAAGAGCTCCGAGCGATCGGTACGCTCGCTATGATCCTCGGGCATATCGTCGCCCGAATCCGACGCTAAATCCAGCCCGGCGGCCTCACCGTCGGATCGGCGTGCCTTGGCGACAATAAAGAACACCTTTTCCGGCGAGATCGACAGGTTCGGAACCTTTCGCATGCCACACATCTCCTAAGAGCAGGCGCGAGCCATCTCCCAACCGCGCATTTGGAGCTTAAGGCTCCCGGCGAAAGGCACATTGCGCAAGATCAAAGACGAAGCCCTTCGGCCGCATGAACGGATTCGCCTACATGCTCGTGAACACCAGGATCAAGGCATCCGCCGCAGCAGCGACCTGCCTCACCACGTATTGCCAAAAAATCCAAATCGCGGCTGTTGCGCGACCAGCATCATCGGCGGAGCAAGATGTGTCTTTGCAATTTTTCGCTTCCGTTGCAGATTCGGTTCCGGCTTTTTGGAATCGGATGTTTGTAACTGCTTTGGTTCTGATGGCTGCAGCAGCGCAAAGGCGTTGCGCACACGCGCCTTTGCCGAGACGTCGGCGACCGTTACCGACGCCGGGACGCTGGCCTCCACCTTCGCGGCCGGCACAGGAACGATCATCGGGAGGCTGGTGTCGAAAACAACGCGCTCCGGCCATTTCCGGTCGGAATGAATCCGTATCACCGGTAAATCGGTATCTGCCCTGTCCGGAACCGGCAATTTCGGCAGAACAGCATCGACAACAAACAGCAGCGCGAGCAAAACTCCGCCGACAAGGAAAAAATATCGTGCCAAGGGCATCGCAGCGTCGCTCCATCCGCGCAATCGCGCATTCGGCTAACCGGCGATGGTGCGATTGGTTCCAAGAGCATTTTCCGGCTAAGTGGAATCCGGTTAGCCGCAAGAAAATGCTCTAAACCAATAGCTTGCGCGTATTCTTTTCGCAAAACCGGTGTCCACTTTTGCGGAATACGCGCTTGGCTGTCGTCTACGCCTTGCCAACGAAGTTACCACTTCGTTACCGCCTCTTTGGCAGGCAGGCGGCGCTAGATGCGGCTGGCTGCCACCAGCGAGCACTTCGCCTTGTTGGCGTTGACATTGACAAAGCCGACATGCATGCGGGCAAAGGTTCGCCGGCTCTTCATGTTGACGGTGCCGTGAATGATACGGGTGCGGTCGGTCAAATGGCTGCCGTCCCTGCGGGCAAAGGCGCAGAAAATCTCGATGTCCTTGACCGCGTAATCATTGCGGTTGCGGAGCGTGAACGTGACCAGGGCCTTCGACCCTAGCCCGCCCCTTCGCCAGGACTGCGACGAGATCTTGAGCCCATCGACCGGCGCCGCTTGCTCAGGCGTGATCGCCTCCGCGGTCGCCGGATTGAACGAGGATTCCTTCGGCGCGGCATCCGTGGCGGGCGATGGCACCGGTTCGGTTGCGGCAGCGGTCGCCGGGCTCGCCGGTTCGCTTTCGGCAGATTTGCTGGCGTAGCCTGACAGCAGCACCCACGCCCCGACACCGGCAATCAGGGCGACCGGAAGCCAGACAAATCCCGACCTGAAAGCTTTGATCGCTGATTTCTCCGGCCGACCTGAAAACCCACCGCCGCTGTCGGCTAGCCCTGTCAGTTCGCTGCGACTGAGTCCGATGTCCATCGTCGTGCCATCTACAGGCAAAACAAACCTTGCTTGCTGCGCCGCACCGTAAGAAAACCGCGCAGGCGACTGCACGGTCGCGCCGCCACCCCGTCAATCGGCCAGGCAAAAAATGGTTGCATCCAAATGTAACAATTGGAAGGCAATGGCGGCTCCGGTCAGGTCGGGGTCGAGGGGATGGTCATGAGGGAATGCGACCGCTAAAATCGGCCGCGCTGCAGCTGCAGGCGCAGCCAACGCATGGCGCCGCGGCAGGCGGCGCGCAAGAAACCGACGGGAGATCGACGATGCCGATAGTCACCTGGGATCATGTCCATTTGCGCAGTCCAGATCCAGAGGCGACCGCGGCCTGGCTTGAAGATATTCTCGGCGGTGTGATCATCCGCGGCCCCGGGCGGATCGACGTCAAGCTCGGCGGCGCCAATGTGTTCATCGCACCGGTCACCGCGGGCGACGGCGTCCATACCCCGCCAGTGACGCCTTACCAGGGGCTCGATCATTTCGGGCTGACGGTGAAGGACATCGACGCGGTGGCCGCCGAGATCAAGGCCAAGGGGGTCGAGTTTACGAAGGAGCCGACGACGATCCGGCCGGGCGTCCGCATCTGCTTCATCCGCGGGCCGCAAGGCATCTCGATCGAACTCCTGGAGCGCGACAAGAAGTATGCGTGAGGAAAAGCGGCGCGGGTCCGCGATCGGGCGACGGGTTAGCCGGTGAACGGCTGGCCGGCAGTCGCTATCATTATTATCGCGCAGATCGCCACAGCGGCGTTCCTCGTGCGCCTCGCGGCGCGGCGATGGTGGGAATATCTCGTGATCGCAGCGCTGACGGTCGCCCTGGTCCGTCCCACGGAACAATACTTCACCGGCGATATCTCGAGATATCTCCCGGATGCCATCTGGTCCGGTGCCGATGACAAGGAGCAGATCATCTATGCCAGCGCGGCAAGCACGATCCTGCTGCCGCTGATCGTGTCGGCCTTCGCGTTCTATATCTTCAAACTTGTCAGGCGCGCCCGTTTGAAGGGCGCATGATCTGATCGCCAAACCGCTCACACCCTCGGGTCATCCAGCGCGAAGACGCGCTTCTGCCCGAGGGCATGCTTTGGCGGATCATGCGCTAGCTAGGTCATGCTGCCCGGCATGAAGCAGCGAATGGTCAGCCCGAGATAGCCGCGTATTGGCCACACCATGGTACGGCCGATGCGATTCGGCTCCGAGATCACGGCCTCATCCGGTACATCGATCCATTCGCCATCGAGCCGCACGCGATAATGTCCGTTGCCGGACTGCCAATCGACGTCGCTCACCGCGGTGCCATCGGCGTCGGAGCAGCACGGCCCCTTCCCGCTCTTCAACCCTTCGAACCACGCCTTCAGTTCGGGGTTGGCGCTGGCAAATTGTCCGCGGTCTCGGGCATGCCCGAGATGGGAGGTCAGTCCCACCAGCAGTACCGCAAAACCTGTTGTCAGCGGCGTCTTGAAACGCCTCACGAGGCTTTGCGAATTTTGCCTGCTGTCGTCAGTGCATAAGCGCGGCGCATCGCCGCCGGAATCGATCCAGTCGCTCACCTGTCTCCTGCTCCAGCACCCACCGGCAAGCTCGTATTCCGCAAAAGTGGGGACCGGTTTTGCGATCAGAATACGCGCCAGTTATAGTTAGGAGCATTTCTTGCGGCTAACCGGTTTCCACTTAGCCGGAAATGCTCCTGCGAGGAAATTCAAGCATTTCGCGTGCCAACTTCTTCGTCGCCCGGGCAGCTGTCATGTCAGCGTCATCCGGCAAGAGCGGATTTTCGGTGAGTTTGGCTCGAGAGCGATGTCCGCGGTCAACCTGCCGCGTTGACGCTGCGGGTAGCCCTTTGGCATAACTATGCACGACTCCGCGGGGACGGATGTCGTAACCGGCCACATCATGAAAAACGGTCTGTATTCGATCCATGTCAGCCTGCAGGACGGTCGTACGGGCAAGGGCAGCGGCGTGATCATGTTCCGGGAGGGCAAAATCCTCGGCGGCGATGCCTATCTGTTTTACACGGGCACCTATACGACCAGGGGCGATACCTTCAAGGGCGAGGTGCTGGTGCAGCGCCATACCTCCAGCCCTGACGCCAATCCGCTGTTCGGCGGGCCGAGCCCGGTTGGCATCGGTGTTTCCGGCACGTTCACCGATACGGCGGCTGTCATGAGCGGGACGGCGCTGGTGGGCAAGGCCAGCCAGATCTTCTCTGCGACGCTGCGCAAGCTGGCTGACATCGACTAGCGCGTATTCCGCAAAAGTGGGTACCGGTTTATATGCGCAAATCGCATCGCTATTCTGCAGCAAGTTCCAGCGGCGCAACCCGGGGCAGGATGATCTGGATCCGCGTGCCCCCGCCGGGCTCGGAATCGAGGTCCAGCCGGCCGCCCAGACGGTTGGTCACGATACTGTAGACGATGTGCAGGCCGAGCCCGGTGCCGCCCTGATCCCTGCGGGTCGTGAAGAACGGATCGAACGCGCGGCGCCGGACGTCGAGGCTCATGCCGCAACCATTGTCGGAAAAGATGATCTCGACGTTGTCTTTTCCGGACTCCCGCACCTGGATATCGACCGCACCCGGCTTGCCGTCCGGAAAGGCGTGCGCCACCGCGTTGAGGAACAGGTTGGTCAGCACCTGTCCGTAAGGCCCGGGATAGCTGTTCATGGTGAGATTGGGCTGGCAGTCGACAGTCAACGTCAGATTGTGCTTCCGCAAACCCGGCCGCAAGCTCATCACCACCTGCTCGGTCAGGTCGCCGAGGTCGAAGGTCCGCTGGTCCGAGTAATTGCGGTCGGCCGCGACCTGCTTGAACGAGGTGATCAGTTCGGCCGCGCGATTGAGATTGGCCACCAGCTGCGAGGACGCATCGCGGCTGGTTTCGAGAAATTCATGAAGGCTCGATCGCTTGAGATCGCCGCGCGCGACTTCTGCGGTGAACAACGCCGTCTTGCGCTCCAGCGATGAGGCGACCGTCAGGCTGATGCCAACGGGATTGTTGACTTCATGGGCGACGCCCGCCACCAGTCGTCCGAGTGCTGCGAGCTTTTCCGCCTCGATCAGCGAATTCTGGGTCTCCCGCAAATTGCGCAACGCAGCTTCGGCTGCATCCTTCGCTTTCCGCATTTCCAGTTCGCCGCGCTTGCGCTCGCCGATATCGAGCGCAACGGTGACGATGCTCTCGATCTCGCCGTCGGCATCGAGCAGCGGAAGCTTGTTCACCAGCCATTGCCGCATGTTGCCGGAAGAATCCCTGTATTCCTCTTCGTAAAATCCGAGCTCCCGGCCCGCCGCAAGCACCCGTTTGTCGTTCTCGTCGGTCTTCTGCGCACCATAGCGCGACATCAGGTCGGTCGTGGTACGGCCGATGGCATCCGCAGGCTCGATTCCGAAAATGCCGGCCATGTAGCGGTTCATCAGAAGATAACGAAGCTCCTTGTCCTTGACGTTGATGACCGCGGGCACGGTGTCGATCACCTGTTGCAGCAACCGCCTGCCCTCGGCGATCGCGTCCTCGGCGCGCTTCTGATCGGTGATGTCGCGCACCGTGCCTTCATAGCGAACGACTTCGCCGGCTTCGTCGCGTACAACGGTCGCGCTGTCGGAAATCCAGAGGATCGCACCGCCGCGCTGACGCACCTGGTATTCGAACTCGCGTACCGTGCCGTCGCGCTGCATCAGGAACTGGTATCGTGCACGCGCCGCCGGATGAACGTAAATCGACTGCGTGATATCGCCGATGCCACGGATCAGGTCCTCCGGCGTATCGTATCCCATCATCCGCGCCAGCGCCGGATTGGCGTTGAGAAGCGCACCGGCCGGCGTCGTCACGTAAATCCCGTCGACCGAGCCTTCGAACAATTTGCGATAGCTTTCTTCGGCGAGCCGTTGTTCGGCGAGCGCATGAACCGCCGCTTCGCGCGCGGCGTCAGCGTCGACAAGGGTGCGGCTGAACACTTCGGCGGCACGCGCGATATCGCCAATCTCGTTATTTACATCGGTAGCAGGGATCGAGGTGCGTTTTTCGCCCCCGGCGAGCGAGCGGATTGCTCCGGCGATTGCCTTGAGCGGGCGGACGGTCCGGCGCACCACGAACAGCGCCGCGGCGAGCCCGATCAGAACACCCGCAATTCCGAGCATGATGCTTTGCCATTTATCGTGGGCAAGCGTTCCGGCGAAATCATTGGCCAGCACGCGACCCCTGCTGGCACTGACGTCCCGCAACAATTCGGTCACCCGTCCGATCTGCCGGCCTTCGGTGCCCAGTACTTCCTTGTCGACCTCGGCAATGTCGGCTTCCGTCCCCGAGAGCGAAATAATCGCGTCGGCATAGGCGTCGGCCGCGGAGCGAAGCGCCGGATCATCAACCGGCAGGGCCCGCATGCGCTGAGCCGATCGCTCCGCCCCCGCGGGATCGTGCGCCAGCAAGGCTGCGGTGATCTGATTCTGTGCCCGGAACAGACTTCTGGCCGTCTCCCGCTCGGGCACGGCAGCGATCGCCGATTCAAACCGCTCGCGGACCGGCGGCAATGCTGCGACCAGTTCCGCGCGTCGCGCAATCAACGCGGTGACGCGCTCGATTCCGCCGCGGTAGTTCGCAAGCCGCTGCGTGACGCCGTCGATCATGTCCTGCTGCTCGGGCGCCAGCTCCAGCCGCGTCTTCTTCAGAAGCGCGCTCAATGCGGATGCGGCCTCTCCGACCCGATCGGATCGGGCACCCGGATCGGTGACGAAATCGCGGGCCGCAAGCCGCAGCTCGTTCATGCGCCGGTCGATATCCTCGGCCACATCGCCAAGGCTCTGCAGGCGCTGCAACTCGGCAAAGGTTGCATCGATGTGGCGGATAGAGACGACGCTCGCAACGCTCGTCATCACGATCATCGCCAGCAGCAGCATGAAACTGGCAAAGGTCAATTGACCGATCGAAAGCGAAAACGACCGTATCCGTTGGACGATTGCGGCAAATGGCATGGGTATTGGGACCGGCTCCGAGCAGTCCGCTTTTATACGCTGGAATCCGCCCCAAGGGGAACATGCCAGCAGCCGCACGACACCGCGGCCTGAGCCGGATGATACCTGTGCGGCGATTAACTATATGGGTTCCCGCACGGCTAACGACAGGTGGCGGCCCTCGACCGGCAACTGCCCGTTTGATCTCAATCCGCCGTGATGCCGGCGTCCTTGACGACCTTCGCCCAGAGCGCGACATCGGCCTTGATGATGTCGGCGAATTGCGCCCGCGGCGCGCTCTTCGCCTCGCATCCGGCGATGTCGAGCTTCTCGCGAATATCCGAGGTCGCAAGGGCCACTTCCAGCGCCTTGCCGATGCGATCGACGATCGGCTCGGGCGTCCCCGCCGGCACCACGACGCCGAACCACGGCGTCACCTGCGCCTCGGCAAAACCCTGCTCCGCCATGGTCGGCACATCAGGGAAGTATTTCGAACGGCCGTCATTGATCGCGGCGATGATCCTGATCGCGCCGGTCTGCACCTGCGCCAGCGCCTGGTTGGCCGACAGGAATGTCGAGGTGATCAGGCCGCTCGCAATATCCGGCACCATCTGCGGATAGCCGCGATAGCCCACAGCGGTGACGTCGATCCCGGCCAGCCGCTTGAACAGCTCAAAACCGAGATGCCCTGTCGATCCCTTGCCGGGATGGCTGTAGTTCAGCGTGCCGGGTTTTGCCTTTGCCAGAGCCACGTATTCCGCCACGTTCTTCACCGGCAGCGTCGAGGGAACGATGAAGAAATTCGGAGCCCGGCAGATCTGCCCGACGGGAATGAAATCGCGCTGGGGGTCCCAGCGCAAGGTGGCGTAAAGCGCGGGGCTCGCGGTGAAGAATGTCGTCACCAGCAACCAGGTGTATCCGTCCGGCGCTGATCGCGCGACTTCCTCGGCGGCGATCGAGCCATTGGCGCCGGACTTGGATTCGACGACGATCGAGCCGTTCCACTGCACGGCCATGTTCTGGGCGATGATCCGCGCGAACACGTCGGCCACACTCCCGGGCGAATAGGGAATAACGATGCGCACCGGCCGGTTGGGAAAGCTCTCCTGGGCAACTCCGGTGCCCGATGCGGCAAGAAAAGCCAGCCACGCAGCCATGATGGTGACGATGCGCCAAATCCTCATGATGTTTGCCCTGCCCTGATCGTCTCGCCGGCGCTTTCGAAAAGCGTCTGGATTTGGCCTGCAGGATGCCGATAATCCCTTCCCTCAGCAAGGGCGGCGGTCAGGCTTCAGGATGCCGCGTCGATCACCGCAACCCTCCGCGCCGGGATCGCCATCGCGGCCACGCCAATGACGACACAGCCGAGGCCAATCCATGCTGTCGGAGACAGGCGCTCGCCGAGAAAGAGAACGCCAGACGCGACGCCGAGCGGCACCCGCAGATAGGCTTGCGCCGTGGTGCCGACCGAACCCAATGTCTGGATCAGCCGGAAATAGATCACGAAGGCAAACGCAGTCGAGAACACCGCGAGACCGAGCAACGCCAGCACCGAACCCGTTGACGGCACGAGCGTCCATGGCTGCTCCACAACGAGGCTGACCGGGATCAGGATCACCGCGCCGCAAAGCAGCGAGCCCGCTGCCGGCGCCATCGGATCGAGGCCTTTGAACCCGCGGCTGAAGATAGCCGCGCCTGCGTAGCAAAGCGTGGCGACGACGATCGCAATCTCGGCCATGAGTTCGCGGCCGGCGTCGTGAAAGGCGTCAACGCCAACGATCAGGCAGATGCCGGCCATGCCCGCGAGCACACCGAACAGTTTTCGAAAACCGACCGCCTCATGGCGCGTAACTGCCGTGGCGAGAAGGAATGTGAAGATCGGCGAGGCCGAGTTGAGGATGGTTGCCAGCCCCGCATCCACGAAGCGTTCGCCCCATGCAATCAGCGTCCATGGGATTACGCTGTTGAGGCAGGCCTGAAACAAAAATCGTCGCCATGTCGTGGCATCTCGCGGCATTCTGAGCCCGCGCCAGTGCATGATCACCAGCAGCAAGGCTCCCGCAATCGAGGTGCGCGCCGCGATCAGGGTGATCGGCGGGATCGTCGCGACGCCGAGCTTGATGAACGTGTAAGATGCGCCCCACAGCGTCGCGAGCAGCAAGAGCAGCGCAAGCTCGACGGCGATGACGGGATTTCGCAACCGAGATGGCTCCATGTTCGTCGTTCCGGTTCTCGAGTCTTCGAGACGGAAGATTACATGGTAGATAGTTGAGATACTTCGCTGTACGTCGAATTGTGTGATCGTCATTGCGAGCAAAGCGAAGCAATCCAGAGCTTAGACAAGGAAAAAATGGATTGCTTCGTCGCTTCGCTTCTCGCAATGACGAGGAGAGGCGCCACTTGCGACGAGAGCCGACGAAGCGCCTGGCCGCTGTCACACCGCGCCGACTTCGAATACCTCGCCGTCGTAGCCGGCTTCGCGCGGGATGCGAAGCTGACGGCCGCCGTTGAGTTTCGTCATCACGGGCATGACCGTCACGATCGACTTGCCCCTGCTGTCGTCAAGCGCGGCCTTCACGCTGTTCTGCTTGCCGAGCTTGATCAGGTTGCGCGTGGTCGGGAACGGCAATTTGAACCGCCCGCTCTCGCCCCCCTCCAGTGCCTCGCGCGGCGACACCCAGATCGAATCGGTTGATTCCTTGCCGTCGTGGGCGCCAACATGTTCCGGCGGCGCCGCGGCGAGGAAGAACCAGGTGTCGAACCGCTTCGGCATGCCCTCAGGCGTGATCCAGTGCGCATAGGGAACGAGTTCGTCGAGCGCCAGCATCATTCCGTTGTCGGTGAGAACCTTCAGGAAGGTCGTCTTGCTCTCGCATAATGCGGCACGGCTGGCGGCTTCGATCTCACCGGCGCGCTTCGCATCGACAAGGGCTTTCGAGCCGCGCGGACGCGCGAGCAGGATTCCGCTCTCCTCGAAAGTCTCGCGGATTGCGGCGACCCGAAAACTTAAGGCGCTGGCATCAAGCCCCTCACCGCCGGAATAAAACTCTGGTCTTGCGATGATCTCCTGATCGCCCTTGTCGACGCTGCCGCCGGGGAACACCAGCGCGCCGGAGTTAAAGTCGATCTCATAATGGCGCACCATCATGAAGACCTCGATCTCGCCGCGACCGTGGGGCCCGGCGCTATCGCGCAGCAGCAGAATGGTCGATGCGGGACGCGATGTAACGGCTTCGGTGGACATAAACTTTCACTCCTTCCCTCATCCTGAGGAGCGGCCTCTTGGCCGTGTCTCGAAGGATGAGAAACATATCGG
>JBGQCE010000009.1:0-19316 GCA_041495185.1 Bradyrhizobium sp. | reverse complement strand
CGGCCCCCGGCGTGAAGAACGTCAAGGACCGGCTGACGATAGGGTCTTAGCGGGACTGGCTGCAGCGCTATGTCTTGTTCCGCTTTTTCCGTTCGCCTCTGTTCGATGAGGAGAGAGCAACGCAAACGCCATCAACATTCGTCTGGCACTGCCGGATGGCCGTGAAGTCAATATCGGACGCACGACGAAGGCGGACGAGCGGCATTCAGATTTGCCGTTTGCCATCAATGACGCGTTCAAGCGAGCGCGCAGGCGCCTCCAGGATAATGCGCGGCGTATGGAGGGAATGGTCAAAAGCCACGAAGACCAACCTGTCGGAACCGTCGTACGATTAGATCCCGCCGGCGAATTCGGATTCCTTCGATCAAACGATGGCGATGAGATTTATTTCCATCGAAACAGCATTCTTGACGTAGCGTTTTCCGAATTGGCCGTTGGCTCTCGGGTCATGTTTGCCGATGAGATCGGCGAAAAGGGCGCTCAGGCCACCACGGTGAAACTACTCGGGAAACACGGCTTGCGGGTCTGACCGCCTCGTTCATTGGCGCGTATTGTTTGCCGTGCACCGGGGACGACCGATTCACCGCAGGCCGGGGCTTCATACCGCCACTCGGAAGTAGCCAGCGGCCTGTGCAGTCACCAACTCACTCCCATCCGCCGACAGACCGGGTGATCAGATTGTCGTTGACCGCGCATACTCCAAGGGTGGATTCGGCGGCAACCTTGATGGCCTTCCGCTCGGCAGCGGATTCGGCAATGCCCCAAAGGTCTACGATGCCTCCATTGACGGTTACATTCAGCATCGATGTATGCGCCCACGGCTGCTTCTTCAGGTGAGATAGTATCTTTTCGCGGATGGTCGTATCGGAAAGCGGAATATCGAGCAACTTACGAGCGGTCGCCACAGCCTGAATGAGATTTGCCCGGCTGACGATGCCGACCAACTGGCCATTCTCCAGAATAGGCACCCTTTTGATCGCGTTCTTTTCCATCAAGGTTGCAACCTCGTGAAGAGGTGTCTGAGGGGAGGCTGTGATGACCTTGCGAGTCATGACATCCGAAACTTTGAGTCCGTGAGATTTGACATATTCGGCGGCAAGCGTGTCATCTCCGATAAATCCCTTGAGCCACCATGAATGGTGCCGCTCCGTGCCGGCCTCCACACGGTGCAGCAGGTCGCCTTCGCTGACGATGCCGATGAGCTTTTGCTGGCTGTCCAGCACCGGCGCCGCGCTGATCCGTTTTTCCAGAAATAGTTCTGCGACCTCTTTCACCGTGGTGGAAGGCGTCACCGTGATGACAGGCGCAACCATGACGTCGCGAACATGCATAGCAGACCTCCATCGTTAATTATTTAGGAGAACCCTTCGATGCGTAGCCGTCGTTGATTCAAATCAACAATGAAGGCGACGCCGTCGCGTTTTCGAACCCTGATCTGGGTCAATTCAGACCGTCGCGCGATGCGATAATAAGTTTTTGATTGCAAACTGCCTTTTTGTGGGTCTCGGACATGCCTGTGCAGAATGCTGAAATCGCCGCCATGTTCGACCAGGCCGCCGAGCTCCTCGAGATTGGGGGAGAGAACCAGTTCCGCGTCCGCGCTTACCGCCGTGCCGCGCGCGTCATTGAGGGCCTGCCCAAAGCGGTCGGAAGCTTGCTGAAGTCCGGACGCGATCTGTCGGAGCTGCCGGGGATCGGCAAGGATCTGGCCGGCAAGATCACCGACATCGTCAAGACCGGACATTTCGGTCTGCTCGATACGCTGAAAAGGAAACTCCCCGGCGAACTCGGCGATATGGCGGCTCTTCCCGGACTCGGGCCGAAGCGCATCAAGCTGCTCTATGACAAGCTGAAAGTGCGAACCCTCAAAGATCTACGTCAGGTCATCAAGACCGGGCGGTTGCGCGAGCTTCGCGGATTCGGTCCCGTGATCGAGAAAAAATTGCTCGGTGCGCTCGAAAAACCCCAGCCCGCTAAGCGGTTCAAGCTTTCGGTGGCCGAAGCCGAGGCTGAAGCGCTGGTCGGCTTTCTGCGCGATAGCGGGCGCGCCGTGGTCGCCGGCAGCTATCGCCGGCGCCGCGATACAGTCGGCGATCTCGATGTGCTGGTGACGGCGAAGAACGGCGCTGCGGTCGGAAACCGGCTGGTAGAGTATGAAAACGTCGCGCAGGTTGCCGCGCATGGCCCGACGCGCACCACCGTGATGCTTCGCTCCGGTCTGCAGGTCGATGTTCGTGCGGTGCCCGAGGAAAGCTATGGCGCAGCACTTCTGTATTTCACCGGTTCGAAAGCTCACAACATCGCGCTGCGCGGTCTCGCCAATCAACACGGCTGGAAGCTGAACGAATATGGATTGTTCTCCGGCAAACGGCGGATCGCCGGCGCCACGGAAGAAGATGTCTACGAGAAGCTCGGGCTCGCATTCATCGTGCCGGAGTTGCGCGAGGACCGCGGGGAGATCGCGACGTCGCAGGCCGGCAAGCTGCCCAAGCTTGTGAAGCTTTCCGATATTCGAGGCGACCTTCACGTGCACTCCGACTGGACCGATGGCACGGTTCCCATCGCCGAAATGGCGGCCGCGGCGCAGGCGCGCGGCTACGAATACATCGCCCTGACCGACCACAGCCGTCGTGTCGCCATGACCCACGGCCTCGATCCGGCGCGCCTGGCACGCCAGATTCGCGAAGTCGACCGGCTGAACGAGAAATTTAAGAACTTCACGATCCTCAGGGGTATCGAGGTCGATATCCTAAAGGACGGCAGTCTTGATCTGCCGGATTCAAGCCTGGCGAAGCTGGATGTCGTGGTGGCCGCGGTCCATTCGCATTTCGATCTGCCGCGCCGGGCGCAGACCGACCGCGTCGCCCGTGCCCTGGAAAACCGTCATGTGTCCATTCTGGCGCATCCGACCGGGCGTTTGATCGGCGAGCGCGAGCCTTACGACATCGATATGGATCGCGTGATCTCGACCGCGCGCAAAGCCGGCTGTTACCTCGAGATCAATGCCGAGCCGGATCGGCTGGATTTGAACGATCTTCATGCCCATGCAGCGAAGCTTGCCGGGGTCAAGCTCGCGGTATCGACGGATGCGCACTCCATCGATGCATTCCAGTGCATGCGGTTCGGAATCGATCAGGCGCGACGCGCCTGGCTCACGGCAAACGACGTGCTGAATACCCGGCCGCTTGCCGAATTGCGCAAGCTGCTGAAGCGGTAAAAGCTCGTCCCATTGTTATTGCGCGGCCACGGCGGCGTGCTTATTTTTCTCCAGGACCTCTGCGATTGCATCGTCGACCCGCTCGAGCCAGACGAACTCCAGCTTATTGCGGGCGCCCAGCGGAATGTCGTCGAAGTCGCGACGGTTTCGCGCGGGCAACATGACGCGGGTCAGCCCGGCAGCGGCGGCGGCGACAACCTTTTCCTTGATGCCGCCAACCGGGAGCACCAAGCCTCTCAGCGAAATCTCGCCGGTCATGGCGGTGTCACTTCTGACGGTGCGATCCGTGAGCAGGGAGGCGAGGGCGGTAAACATGGCGACGCCTGCGCTCGGTCCGTCCTTTGGCGTGGCGCCCGCGGGTACATGGACGTGGATGTCGCTCTTTTCGAACACCGAGGGATCGATACCGAGCTGAGAGGCGCGGCTCTTCACCAGTGTCAAAGCGGCCTGTACGCTTTCACGCATCACCTCACCGAGCTGGCCGGTCAGGATCAGCGTCCCTTTTCCGGGCGTGCGCGTCGCTTCGATAAAGAGAATGTCGCCGCCGACCGGCGTCCAGGCCAGACCGGTCGCAACGCCGGGGACGCTGGTGCGCATGGCGATCTCGCATTCGAACCGGGGCTGGCCAAGGACAGCCGTGATATCCTTTGTGGTGAGAAGAACCCGGCTTGCGCTGCCTTCCGCGACCTGGACGGCCGCGTTGCGGAAGGCCTTGCCAATCTCTCGCTCCAAATTGCGAACGCCTGCCTCCCTTGTATATCCCTTGATGATGAGCCTCAGCGCGTCGGCGTCGATCTCGGCCTGTTCCGCTTTCAGGCCGTTGGCCTCGAGCTGGCGGCGAACCAGATAGCGCTGCGCGATCTCTAGCTTCTCATCTTCCGTGTAGCCGGCCAGACTGATGATCTCCATCCGGTCCAGCAACGGGCCCGGGATGGTGTCGAGCATGTTGGCAGTGGTCACGAACACGACCCGTGAGAGGTCGAACGGCACCCCAAGATAGTTGTCGCGGAACGTCGCATTCTGCTCCGGATCGAGCACTTCAAGCATCGCGGCAGAAGGATCGCCTTGAATTCCGCGCCCCATCTTGTCGATCTCGTCGAGCATCATGACGCAATTGCGCGATCCCGCCTTCTTGATCGCCTGAATGATGTTGCCCGGCAGCGCGCCGATATAGGTACGCCTGTGGCCCCGGATTTCCGCTTCGTCATGAACCCCGCCCAGGCTGACCCGCACGAATGGCCGCTCCATCGCGCGTGCGATCGACTGTCCCAGCGAGGTCTTGCCGACGCCAGGCGGGCCGACGAAACAGAGAATCGGCGCCTTGCCCTGCGGCGCCAGCTTCCGGACCGCTAGATATTCGATGATCCGGCGCTTGATTTTCTCCAGACCGTAGTGGTCCTCATCGAGGATTCGCCTTGCCTCGGCGATGTCGATTGGTTTCTCTTCCGGCAGGCTCCAAGGCAGTTCAATCAGCCAGTCGAGATAGCTGCGGACCATGCCGGCCTCGGCGGCCGCCTCCGGCATCCGCTCGTAGCGTCGAACTTCCTTTCGCGCCTGGCTTTCCGCTTCGGCCGGCATTTTGGCCTTTGCGATAGCCTCGTTCAGTTCCGCTACCTCCTGCGTCTTCCCGTCGCCTTCCCCAAGCTGGCGCTGAATGGTCGCCATCTGCTCGCGAAGGATCGCTTCCCGCTGACGCTCATCGAAGGTAGCTTTCGTCCGTTGTCCGATTTCATTGCTAAGCCGGAGCACTTCAATACGCTCAGCCAAGTGGCGTGAAACCTTGTCCATGCGAAGCGCAAGGTCGACCGTCTCCAGGATTTCCTGCTTCTGCTGCGGCTTAATATCCATATAGGACGTCGCAAGGTCGGCCAATGTCGAGGGCGAGGTGGTGCCTTGCAGGACGGCGATCAATTCCTGCGGAGCCTGCGGAAGCAGTTCTGCGGCTTCGATGGCTTGCCGTTGCAAATTCAGAAAGCGGGCCTCGATTTCCGGCGAACTCGTCGCGGGTTCCGGTATGGGAAGAACGCGGGCCGCAAGAAACGGAGTGCCTGGAAGGAAATCAAGCACCCGGATGCGCTGCACGCCCTGGCAGATGACGTGATGACGGTCATCAGGTCCGGTGATGTAGCGCACGATATTGGCGGCGGTGCCAACACGATGCAGATCGTCAGGTCCCGGGTCACTCAACTCCGCATCGCGCTGAAGCAGAATACCGATCGGCCGCTGTTCGCGCACGGCCTGCTGTGCGGCGGCGATTGATTTCGGCCGTCCTATTGTGATCGGGATGACGACGCCCGGAAACAGAACGGTATTGCGCACCGGCACAATGATGAGAGCGTCACCCGGAATCGCAACCGATTGATCAGGGGACGGGTTGGGAGCGGGGGCCGACGTGGTTGATTCATTGATCGACGACATGGATCGTCTCCTCAACTGGACTTGGCGAGGCGCAAGCCTACGCAACCGTTCGCGGCGAAGCGGGTTATGGTGTAGCGGCCCGATGGCAGGGGAATGCGACGCTCGAACCGCCCCTGTGGCAGTTCGAGACGGAGAATTCGGGCGTTGCGGAGTTCTGCAGGCAGCACGCGGTGCCCGCTGACTACAAGGGTTCCCTTGTCGATCATGGCTTCGACCTCATTGGGATCGACGCCTGGCAAAGCGATCAGTATCAACACCTCACGGTCGGTCTCCAGCACGTCGATAGGCGGCTCCCAGCTTGGCTCGCGCGTGCCGGCCCACGGCTGCAGATTCAGGAACTGCTGGTGCAAACGCTCGGCGCGGGCAAGCGTTTCGATGGCATCGGACAGCATCCAATTGATGGGGTCTTTGGTCGGCATCTCATCTCTCCCGTCCAAATCAGAGTCCTAGATAGGATCAAAGCTCAAGCGGTCGTCCGACGTTGGTGCGGAGACGTAGATGCATTGATCATCTGTGTAACGTTGGCTCATACTTGCCTTATTCGGTCAATCAGGAGCGTTCTAAGCAGACGCGCCAGACGAGCGGTGAGGCTGCGCGCGCGAGGCGTCCGAGCGCTGCTGCTTTCGCCTGCATCGCCGACGAATACTCCCCTTGTCTTGATCGCCTGCCAAATCAGCGGATTCCACTTACGGAAGACGGCTTCAACCTCATTTTGCAAAAATCCGGACACGATCTCGGGCGCCGGCAGAAAAACCTCGGGAAGGACCATCGACAACTTCGTGTCTGAAAGGATGTTCCATCGGGAGTGCCCACCCATCAGCGGTGATCGAAGACCGTAAACAACCTTTCCAATCCGCGCCTCCCGAATGGCGTAAGAGCATTGAGCGCAGGGTTCGACCGTCGAATATATCGTGCAATCGGATAAATTCGCTCCTCGGGTCAGTTGAGCTTTGGAGATGGCAATGATTTCCGCGTGACTATTGACGTCGTGGTCTCGCTTAACCCTATTGGTTGACTCACATAGGAAGGCGCCATTACTCGCGATAACGGCTGCGAATGGATATTCTCCCTCGCTGGCTGAGGATTCGGCTAATGCAATACAGCGTTGCATCATATTCAGGTCAGGATCTCTGTTCGCTCGGAGCATCTTGCTTCTCACGCCATCCTTTGAACCGAATGCATCAATAGGAAACAGTTGGGGACGCGTAAAGTCACTCTCAACCGTGAACGGGCTCGCACGAGATTGACGCTTACGTATCCATATGGGATCGCGCACCGAATTGATTGATCGGAATCAAGCCGCCGCCATTCGCTCCAAAAATTGCCAATAACAATAAACGGGGTTGGACGGAGCTGTCGCGGATTGGGAAGGCGATTAATTCTGCAATTTCCGAAGAAGCGTATAGTTGAATCCCGGATAAAACCGAGATGATATTGACCCAAATCAAACGCTCATTCCATCCAATCTTTATTAAGGGAACTGAGCGAGGGAGAGCTATGTATCATCATATTCTCATTCCCACGGATGGATCGCCTTTGTCGACGGTAGCAGTCGAACACAGCATGGACTTTGCAAGGGATGCCGACGCCAAGGTGACTGTGCTGACAGTTGTGAGTCCATTCCACGCGTTTTCCGTTGATGCCAGCCAGTTAGCGCATACGCGTGCCGAGTATGAACGGCCGGCACGAATGCAGTCTGCGGAAATCCTGACGGACGCACAACTCAAGGCCAAGGCGCGCGGCGTGCGATGCGATGCGGTGCAGCTCGAGAGCGATTCCCCGCACGATGCGATCATCAATACAGCCGAGAAGAGTGGGTGTGACTTGATTGCGATGGCGTCACACGGCCGACGCGGTGTTGCGGCCATCGTCTTGGGAAGCGAGACATTGAAGGTGCTAACCCATTCTAAAATACCAATTCTTGTCCATAGGTGAATGCGAAGGGATGTCGTTATGGGGCAGCCAAGCGGCACCAATTCAAATCGGGAACCGCCCCGGGAACGGAATAAGCGGCGCTGTTATGCGGAACAGGCGCCGAAGCTGTTGGAAAGCAACCCGGTCGAGGTGGAGCGTGAGTTCCCCGCCGAGGATAATTCACCGATAGAGCATATCGAACCCCACGTCCGGCCCCTTTCGCCTTTGTGTGAAGATTGGGGCGCGCCGTGATGGAAAATCAGATTTGGTCGGCTTCCGCTGTCGGACCGATTGCAAGCCGCCATCTCCGGTTAATCGCCCTGAACGGAACCGACAATCTTGGGCGCGACATCAGCAATCTGCTTGGCCATCCCCTCAGCGCGCATGAGGAGCGGGATTTTGAAGACGGCGAGCACAAGGCGAGACCACTCGATCCCGTTGCCGGCGCCGACGTCTACGTGATCCATAGCCTTCACGGGGGCCCCGACCAAAGCGCCAATGACAAGCTTTGCCGACTGCTGTTTTTCATCGGTGCGCTGAAAGACGCCGGCGCCAAGCGCGTGACCGCCGTCGCGCCGTACCTTTGTTATGCGCGAAAGGATCGCCGTACCAAGGCCAACGATCCGGTGACGACGCGCTATGT
Source organism: Bradyrhizobium sp. (assembly GCA_041495185.1). Taxonomy (GTDB): domain Bacteria; phylum Pseudomonadota; class Alphaproteobacteria; order Rhizobiales; family Xanthobacteraceae; genus Bradyrhizobium. Next base: position 11,124 of record JBGQCE010000009.1, on the reverse strand, counting down.
CGCGGCACTTTTCGAGGCGGTCGGCTGCGATGCCGTGGTCACGCTCGAGGTACACAACGAGGCCGCCTTCGAGAATGCGTTTCGCTGCCGCGCCGTGGCGCTGACAGCGGCTCCGTTGCTGATCGCGCAGATCAAGGCAAGCGTAGGAGACGAGCCTCTTTGCGTGATTTCTCCGGATCTTGGAGGTGGAAAGCGTGCGGACCTGCTGCGGGAAGCATTGGAAACGGTGATGGGCCGTCCGATCGGCAAGGCTTTTGCCGAAAAGCACCGCAGTGCCGGGGTTGTTTCGGGCGACTTGTTCGTAGGCGACGTCGCCGGCGCCACCTGCATCATCGTCGACGATCTCATCAGCACGGGTGGCACGCTGGTGCGGGCGGCGCGGGCTGCCCGCACCCGTGGCGCCCGTCGTGTCTTGGCATGCGTTGCGCATGGACTGTTCATGCCGGGGGCCGAAACGGCACTTGCTGATCCGGCCATCGATCGCATTATCGCCACCGACGCCGTGCCGGCATTCCGCCTGCCGAGTGGTCCGGTGCGCGACAAGCTCGACATTGTACCGGCCGCACCGCTGCTGGCGGCGGCCATAAGTCGACTCCATGAAGACAAGGCGCTCGCCGATCTGCTGGTATTCTGAAAGCGGTCTGAGAACCTCAGCGGCTTTGCCGAGCCTTCCGCCGGCTACCGAGAATACGTTCGAGGCGCGCGGCGTCGGCTGCGGCTAGGTTGAGATAGAGGCGGGCAAGCCGGGGCCATTTCTCCGGCGTGCGAGGATTCGCATCGAACAGGTGCGCGATCGACAAATGCGCGCGCAGCATCGCCTGATGACTGCGATAAAACAGAAAGAGCCCATTGCATGGATCGTCATCCAAGGCGCGCGCCAGATGCCGCCTGATCCGCTCGGCAGCCCACAGACCGCCGAGACGCTCGCATTCCAGGTGCAGGAAAGCAATTTCATCGAGAGGATCGAGCGCCCGTAGTTTTGGATCGAATTCAAGGCAGTCGATGATTGTCACGGGCTCGCGCAGCCAAATATGTTCGGGGCGCAGGTCTCCATGTGCGTCAACGAATCGCCTCGCGCGAATCCTTTCGAGTAACAGGGCAGAGCGTTTCATAGAAAATCGGCTCTGGACCTGCGCGATCCGCTCTACAGCGCCTTGAGGAAGGCCGAAACGAGCATTGAACAGGACGCGGCAGTTGTCAGTAAGCGCTTTCTGCCATGTGACAAGATATTGTTCGGGCTCAAGCTGGACCCGAGGCGCATGCGCATAAAATGCGCCGAGCTTTGCCGCGAGTCGATCGACCTGCAAGGGCTTGAGCCACCCTCCGCGCAAGGCCGCTTCGAGCGTCTCATTCTCCTCGAGCCGATGCATGACCACCAGCCAATCCACGACAGGCCCGCCGCCCGAGATCGCAAGACCTGATGGCGAGATTGTAAGTGGGACAACGCCCAAATAGACATCCGGAGCGAGCCGCCGGTTCAGCAGACTTTCTGCGCGGCAGGCCGCCGCGCGCCGATCCAGGGTCGAAAAATCGAGATAGGTGAAGCGAACAGGTTTTTTCAGCTTGTAAACGCGTTCGCCCGCCATGAAGACCCAGGACATATGGGTTTCACGTGTAACGACTGGCCCAACCGTGCCTGGATAGGTCTGTGGCCGGCTAAGAAACCGGACTTTATCGTCGAGAGCGGGCGCATTCTGGCCACCAAGGGATCCGCCAAGCCGCGACGGCATTTGGGAAGGCTTCAACATCAATAAAGATTAGGCCTAGGCGTCGGACGCCGTTTGATGCCGATCAAGGCAAATTCCTCGCCTGGGGGTAATTTTCCCTTTCAAAATGGAGTAAACGGGTCATGCAGCCAGTCTCCAGTTCCAACCGTGATGCAAGGAGCGAGGCTCAATCGAGCGCTTTCTCGCGAGAGGTGCTGATCCCACCGCTTGGTCTGGCAGGCACCTTGAGGCATCCGGCCGGAGCCCGAGCCCTGGTTATCTTCGCGCATGGTAGCGGTTCGAGCCGTTTCAGCCCACGCAACGTTCAAGTCGCGCAAGCCCTTAATCGCCGACGTATCGCAACTCTGTTGTTCGACCTTCTGCTACCCGAAGAAGAGAACGACCGGAGGAATGTCTTCGACATCGAGCTTCTCGGTCAACGACTGATTCATGCGGTGCGCTGGATCATCGAGGAGCCGGATGTGGGCATTTTACCGGTCGGACTGTTCGGAGCGAGCACAGGCGCGGCTGCCGCGCTTGTCGCGGCGAGTTCGCTTGGTGACCGCATCGGCGCTGTGGTTTCTCGCGGCGGGCGCCCAGATCTTGCCGGCGGCATGCTGCCCCAAGTCAAGGCGCCGACGCTGTTGATCGTGGGAGGTGCGGATTCCGGTGTGATCGAACTCAACCAATGGGCCCTGGAACGTCTCGGAGGAGAAAAGAGCATCGAAATAGTGCCGGGCGCAACCCATCTCTTCCCGGAGCCCGGCGCACTTGAGGCTGTCATTGAACTCGCCACAGGATGGTTCGAACGCCATCTTGTGGTCGATAGAGATCATCCTGCAAGCGCCGATCGGGATGCAGGGCAATGATGACGTTCCGGGACAGATCAGATGCGGGCCGCAGATTGGCTAAAGCGCTCTCGAGCTATAAGGACCGGCACGCTGTTGTCCTTGCGTTGCCGCGCGGCGGGGTTCCGGTCGCAGCGGAGGTTGCCGCGGCGCTTGACGCTCCTCTAGACCTGATCCTTGTCCGCAAGATCGGCGTGCCGACCCAGCCGGAGCTTGCGATGGGAGCGGTAGTGGATGGTACCGCACCGATCGTTGTTCGCAATGAGGAGGTGATTGAGCTCTCCGGCACAACGGCGGATGAGTTCGACGCGGCGTGTGCAAGGGAACTTGAGGAGATCGAACGCCGGCGCCAACTCTACATCGGAGAGCGCCCCCGGGCGGAGATCGCGGGACAGGTGGTGATCGTCATCGACGATGGCATCGCAACCGGTGCGACGACACGGGCGGCATTACAGGCAATCCGCAACCGAAAGCCGAAAGAACTGGTGCTCGCCGTTCCCGTCGCCCCGCCCGACACGATCACGAAATTGCGCCAGGAAGTCGATGCCTTGATTTGCCTGGAGACGCCCGAACTATTCGGGGCCATCGGCTATTTCTATCGTGACTTCCGGCAGGTTAGCGATCAGGAAGTTGTGGCAATTCTGAAGCGCTTTCCGGCTACAAGACCGGCTTCGATCCCCTGAATCCAGGTGAACGGCCGCGACCCATTCTTATTCTATCGGCACCCAGCGATCGCCATCCTTGACGTAAGACCGCTTCACGGCCACCCAGGCGGTGCGGTGAGCGATCTCTTCCTGGCGAATGTCTCCCGCATGTGCGGCGAAGGCATGATTGAACGCGGCACGATAGATGTCCTGCGCATGCGGCGGAAGGTGGTCGCGGACCGATGCGGGAAGATCGATATTGGTGCGGTACGGCATGGGTTTCCCCGACGAAGGATTGCCTGTCAGAACAGATCTGCCTCGACCTCTTCTGATGAATGGCCGAATTTCGAAAGCGCTTCTTCCAGATGATCGGCCAGCATCGGCATTCCCAGCAGATACGCGGCTGTTCGCTTGTTGTGTGCACGAGCGGCTTCGGCGCGAAGTTCGTCCCAATTGTCGATATCTCCGTCGCCGCGTCCGAGCCAGGTGAGGGCTACAAGATCGATCTGCTCGTCCTCATTCAAATCGTGGATAAAGCTCATTAGTTCAGTGCGAACTGGATCGTCGGTTCCGTCCTGCAGCACTGAACGCATGCCGTCATCGCTCGCATTGGAGCCAGATTCCGGGTCGGTGACGCCGTCCTTGACGTCGAATTGGCGAGCTTTAGCGACGATGAAGTAGGCTTTTTCCGGCGAAATCGACAGAGTTGGGAGTTCGGCCATCGTACGCCTCCCGAAAATTCAAAAGATAGACCCTTATGAGCGCAAGCAAGGAATCCGGGCTTGAGCGAGATCAAGTGATCAGGAATTTGGCGGTGCGGTAATATACCTTTCGCAGTAAGAGCTTCCATCTCTTCGCAAGGACAAGGACGGTAACCCGGCGTTTGATGCCACCTCTCATGGAACTGGCCGTATGTATCCTGCGACAAGCCCTCTGCTGACCGATTTGTATCAACTGAACATGCTTCAGGCGTACCTGGACCACGGCCAAACGGATACGGCTGTATTCGAGTTCTTCGTGCGTCGGCTTCCAGCTCGCAGAGGCTTCCTCATGGCGGCAGGACTGGAACAGGCCCTCGACTTTCTAGAGAACCTGCAATTCTCGAGCGAAGAGATCAATTGGCTCCGGCAAGACTATCGGTTTACGGATGGATTCCTCGATTACCTCGCGCGTCTGCGCTTCACCGGCGACGTCGATGCCATGCCGGAAGGCACCATCTTCTTTGTTAACGAACCGATCATTCGGGTGATCGCGCCGCTTCCGGAGGCGCAATTGGTCGAAACCCGCCTTATCAACATCCTCCACTTTCAATCGGTGGTCGCCTCCAAGGCGGCGCGAATGGTCCTTGCCGCACCGGGCAAACAGCTGGTCGATTTCGGGTTGCGGCGAGCGCATGGAGCGGAGGCCGGGCTGATGGCCGCGCGCGCCAGTTATCTGGCTGGATTTACCGGAACGGCGACGGTTCTCGCACGGAAGGATTTCGGAATTCCGGTCTTCGGAACGATGGCCCACTCTTTCATCCAGGCACACGACGACGAAACGGCCGCCTTTTCAGCGTTTGCCCGCTCGCGACCTGACAATCTTGTCTTGCTGATCGACACCTACGATACGGAAGCTGCCGCCCGAAAAGTCGTCAAATTGGTGCCTCGCCTGAGGGAAGCAGGAATTACGGTGCGCGGGGTCCGTCTCGACAGCGGCGATCTGATCGTGTTGTCGAAGAGTGTCCGGCGCATTCTGAACGACGGAGGTCTGCAGGATGTGACGATCTTCGCAAGCGGGGGACTCGACGAAGACGAACTTGTAAGGATGTTGGATGCGAATGCTCCGATCGATGGCTTCGGCGTCGGCACCAGCCTGACCACATCCTCCGACGCGCCGGCGCTCGATTGCGCTTACAAGCTTCAGGAGTATGCAGGCATAGCGCGACGCAAGAGATCTGTCGGAAAGGCCACATGGCCTGGCCGCAAGCAGGTCTGGCGCAGCTTTGGAGACGACGGACGCATGAATGGCGATGTGCTGGCTCTCCAAAATGATCGACAAGCGGGCGAAGCGCTGCTCATACCCGTCATGCGCCATGGCCGGCGCCTCGCTGCGCCGCCGACACTAGCCGACATCCGGCAGAAGGCGGCGCATGGCCTTGCCCAGTTGCCCGAGCCGTTGCGCCGCTTAAGTGACGGAACAGTGTTCCCGGTCACCGTAGCGCCGGGACTGATAGCGCTCGCGGAGGAAGTCGATCGTCGATGCGCAGGCATGACATGAGGAGAATGGCTGAGCCTCTCCTGTGGGCTGCGGCCCGCCGCGAACGAAGCAGCCGTCCGCCCGGTAGGTCAAAGCGTCTGGCTGGGCAGCGCGGCGCTCAATGCGACATCAGCGTTGGCACGGTCATGGATTGAAGCATGCCGCGCGTAACTCCGCCCAAAATGCGCTCTTGCAGGCGCGAATGGCCGTAGCCTCCCATGACGATCAGATCGAGACCCGTGTCGGCCGCGATCGATAGGATGGCCGGCTGGATATTGGCGCGATCGGCGCTCCCGCGCTCAATCTGAGCCGTAAGACCATGCCGCGCTAGATACGCTACCAAAGTCGCCGCGGAGGCGTTCGCTGCCTCCTGCGCCTCGTTGATGCTGATGATAGTGATGGCGTGCGCGCGGGTCAGGAACGATGCGGCGTCACGAACGGCGCGGGCCGCAAAGCGGCTACCGTCCCACGCGATCCCGATGCGTTTCGGTTCGAAAGGGCCCTTATGCGTATTGGGAATGAAGAGGACTGGACCGCCGGATTGAAAAAGAATTTCCTGCGGCATGGTGTTATCGAAGGTGTCATCATTGGGCTTGGGCTGCAGCACGATTGTCAAATCGTAGAGCCGTGCCGAGGCACCGACCGTTGCGGCGGCTTCGACCGGAAGGTCTGTTAGCGCCTTGAGGCCATAGCTTATGCCCGCGTTGCGCGCTTCGGTTTCAAATATCGCAAGGGCGGCATTGGCCCGCGCCAACGCGCGCTCACGTTCGATCTCGAACACCGCCGCGACCGCCGCGCCGCCGTCGATGGCAAGACCTACATTTGCGGTTTCATAGCCGACCGAAACCGCATCCAGATGCGCGGCGCGTGCCACCGCCAGCGAGACCGCGCCGTCGACGACCGGTCGTATCGGGCGTTCGGAGGGAATATGGACGAGCAGATTCTTTAACATGGGCGTTCTCCGCGCCTTCCGAAATGACGCCCGCTACTGAGGCCATGTCGCCACTAGAAAACAAAAGCGCAGGCGTGATTTGATCCACCTCAACCCGGCGCGGTCTCCCGCCGCTAATTATGTCTTTGGTATAATTGGGCTGCGGGGACGGCCGCGGAATGCCCTGCCTATTCGAAAGATATGCCCATGAACGTGTCTGATATTATGCGCCGTTCCTTTGCATCGATCAAACCCGATGCGCCGCTCTTGGACGCCGCGCATTTGCTGATTGAGACCAATCAGCGCGGTCTGCCGGTGATCGACCACGACGGGGCGCTTGTCGGCGTCATTTCGGAGGGCGATTTCTTGCACCGGACCGAGCTCGATATCAGCCCGCCGCCCGGAAACTGGTTGGAAGAATTGCTTGGCATCGAAGAAGACACGCCGGCTCGCCGGCGCATGCGTGCCCGGCTGGTCCATGAGACGATGACGCGCGACCCGATCTGCGTCGATGACGAAGCGACCCTCGACGAGGTCGTCGCATTGATGGATGCGCGCCATATTGCACAGCTCCCCGTTGTCTGCGGTGGCTCCGTGGTCGGTGTCGTTGGCCGTGTCGAGTTGTTAGCCGCCGTCGTCCGCGCGTTAAGCCCGGTTGCAGAAAAATCGTAACTGCCGCGCAGGCGCCGCGACTAGAGAGTTCGCGCCGCTGCGCCCAGTTGTCGCACGAGAGCGGGCATCCGGGTAACGAGCCAGGCGTTTCCGGCTCGCTATTGTCAACTTATGCAATCGTCAGGCGATCGTCGACGGACGAGACCCCGGCTGCCGACCACGCCGCATTCTCAACCGCGCGACGTTCGTCCCAATTGTCGACCTTCCCTTCCAGTACGACCTTGTTACCATTTTGGACGGTTACGCGGATTGCTTTCGCTTCAACCTCCGCATGCCTCTTGAGCGCGGATTCGATTTTGCTCTTCACGTTCGAGGTATCGACGCCGGGTTTAATGGCGATCTTGTTTGTCACACCGCGCACCCCGGATAACTTCCGCACGTCATCTTCGGCCGCTCTTCGCTGATAGTACCAGTCGACTGTCCCGCTAAGCGTGACCCAGCCGTTGTCCTGGACCAAAACGTCCACGACGCCGGAAGGAATGTGGACATCCCAACCAATGATGTCGACCGCGCGCTTGGCGATCTGATCATCCGCGGTTCTGTTCTGGTAGGGGTAACGTACCTCGATATTCTCGGCGATGGCATGGACGCCTTTGATGCGGCGGACCGCGGCAATCGCAGCAAGCTTTTCCGCATAGCTGTTGACGTGCCCGGTTAAGGTCACGACATTCTTTTCGACGACAACGCCGATATGCTCGCCGTTGAAGCTCGGATCGAATTCGAGCTCGTCAATAATGTCTTGCCGGAGTTGTGTGTCAGTCATGCTTACTCTCCTTGAATAGAGCGTATTTGCAGCACCACTCTTTCAGTTAGGGCCGCAACGACATTGATTCCGATCAAAACCGAGAGTCTCCTTCAGGCGATTAGTACCGTGCCGATCCCGCTGCCCCGAGCTTTGATACGGCTCGATACCTCCAAGCATTGATCGGCCTGCCAATTCAAACCCCTGGTTTCCTGGACGCCGCGCCGCCCCCGGCTCGTCCGCCGCGACCGGCTTTGGCGCCTCGCCCCATGTCGCATGCGTTGATGCATATCAATGCTGTCAGGCGCGGAGTCTGATTAGCTTTCTTTTGATCTTTCTCTCTTAGGCGCATGCTTCTCATCGAGGGGTCCGAGACTTTCAAGTACCGTTGAGCAAGAGGCGAGCCATGGGCATTGCAATTACTCTCGCGCAATACCTCGCCGAACGAGGCGTTGAGTACGACGTGGTGGAACATCCGCATGCGGTGACAGCTTCGGAGGGCGCCAGGACGAGCCATATATCGCTCAATCGCCTGGCCAAGGCAGTGGTGCTCAAGGGAGAAGACGGTTTCATGCTCGCGGTATTGCCGGCCTCCAGTCACATCCAGTTCGGCCGACTCCGCAAGCAGCTCGGAGCCGACGTGGACATGGCCAGTGAGGAGCAGATTGAAACGCTCTTTCTCGATTGCGAGCCGGGCGCCGTGCCTGCGCTCGGGGCCGCATATGGGCTTAAGGTCATTGTCGACGACAGCTTGGCAAACCAGCCGGAAATTTATCTTGAGGGCGGCGATCACGCCAGCCTGGTTCATATCAGCGGGAGCACATTTCAGAAGCTTCTGGCTGACGCCCGGCATGCGCGGTTCGCTGAATCTCCTTAGACGAAGGCAGAAGAAAAGACGCCCAAGTGCACGACCGGAGGAGACCTAACAAATGGCCACGCGCAAACAAACGAGGTCCTCAAACCGAACAAGGCAGACAAGGACGCCGATTGCCAATAGGACAACAGCCAATAGGACAACAGCCTCGGTCCGAAAACTCAGCAAGCCGCCCCTCACCGAACCGTTTCATGTTGCGGTTGATCGGCAATTGAAGTCTGGACACGAAACGTACGAAGCGGCTGAGAAGGCAGCACTGGCAATCAAAAAGCGGTATCCACAGCTTCATGTGACCGTATTTGACGCCAAAGAACAGCGGCATACGCTCATTGAGCAGCCAAGGCTGGCGGGCGCCGCCAACAAAAATCGACTTGCCGAGCAAGCAAGTCAGAACGCCGTTGTGCAGCGTAAGGTCGCTGTTGCTGGAGGCAAGCATTGACTGCCGATTAATTATTGGCGCGTTCGTCATCGTCGATACGACTGGCTTCGTTCACGAGTCTGGGCGCGTCCTTAAGAACAAGATCGAAGCCGTCCGGCCGGATGTCATTATTGATTGTTGCCATCGAAATGCGAAGCGAGCGATGGCGTCGATGTTGACGTGGATCAATGCTTTCGGCGGTGAATAATATTGAATTAATTTGGGAGAAGCGCATCCACGATCGCGGCCGGACAGATATTCGGTTTCGCACTTCGGTCACGGCCATTCGAGAGGAAAGGGCAGTGCCATGAACAGCTTCTGGATCGTCGTCCTCAGCGCGCTGACCATTTATTTGGCCTACAATCTGTACGCCAAGCGTATCGACCGGAACGTCATCCAGCCTGACGCCAAACGGGCGACGCCGGCCCGGATGTACATGGACGGCGTCGACTTCATGCCGACCAGCCGGAACGTGCTCTTCGGCTATCATTTCAAGGCAATCGCCGCCGCCGGGCCGATCGTGGGACCGATCACCGCCGCCAATCTCTGGGGCTGGGCACCTTCGCTGGCCTGGCTGATCCTGGGCGTCAGTTTCATCGGCTGGGCGAGCGACTATTCCGCCATCATGGTGGCGGTGCGCAATGACGGCAACAGCCTGTCGGCAATCGCGCACCGGCTCATCGCTCCCCGCACCCGCACGATCCTGTTCATATTCATTTTCTTCTACCTGATGCTGCTGGCCGGCGCGTTCGTCGGGATTCTGGCGGCCATACTATCGGCGCGTCCGGACGTTCCGTTCGGCATCGTGATGCTCGGCCTGATGGGACTCCTCGCCGGCCAGATGATGTACCGGTGGAAGATGGGGATTACCGCCGTCACCGTCCTCGTCGTCGCCGTGACGCTTGGCGCCATGGCGGTCGGCCCGATGGGACAGCACCGGGACGCGGCCGGCGCGCTGGTGCAGGGCCCGGTGGCGGCCGCGGTGACATGGGTGAACGACAAGGTGGACAGCGTCACCGGCCGCCAGCCGTTGTTCACGGTCGTGGACCCGACGCTGGCCGATCCGCGGATCCCGGCGCCGCGCGCGGACGGCACACGCCCGACCACGCCCGCCTATGATGCGGCTACCGGGTTGCTCAAGACGCTGCCGAACTACCTCTTCTGGATGGTGTTCCTGTTCGCCTTCAGCTACCTGGGGACGAATCTGCCGATCTGGCGCTACGCGCAGCCCGTGGCCTATATCGGCTTCTGGATCATGCTGATAACCATTTTGCTGAGCGCGGTGGGAATGGTTGTCGCACCGCTCTTGGGAACGAAGGACACGGCGGGCAACCTCATCGGTGCATTCGCATTGCCTGCCTTCAAGGACCTCGGCTTCGGGATCGAGGCGGGCAAGGCGTGGCAGCCGCTGTGGCCGATGCTGTTCGTCACCATTGCCTGCGGTGCGATCTCAGGCTGGCATTCGCTCGTCGGCTCGATAGGGACCGCGCGGCAACTCGAATATGAGACGGACGGCCTGCCGGTTGGCGCGGGCGCGATGTTCGGAGAGAACACGCTGGCGCTGCTGTCGCTCACCGCCGTCTCCATCGCCGGTGCCGGCGGTGGCGGTGGCCGATTCGCGTTGGGCGTCGGCAAGCTCGTGTACGCCGGAACCTTCGGGCTCATCCCGGAGGTCTACGGCACCGCGCTCGGGTTCGGCACATTCGTGATAATCGTGCTCACGGTCACCGTACTGGTCTTCCGTGTGATGCGCGTGACGCTCACCGAGTGGATCGGCGACGCTATCCCGGTCGTGCGCAATATGCACGTGTCGAGCGTGATCTCGATGGTGCTCACGGCCGCGCTCGTGCTCACCGGCACGTGGGTCTACCTGTGGCAGATGTTCGGTGCGTCCAACCAGCTGATGGCGGCGCTGAGCCTCCTCGTGGTGTCGGTGTGGCTCAAGTCGGAGAAGCGCAACCCGAGCTACGCGCTACTGCCGATGATCTTCATGTACGTGACCACGCTGGCGGCCACCGCCGTCACGGCGCGGAACCTCTACGTGACGATCG
>JBGQCE010000008.1:0-19483 GCA_041495185.1 Bradyrhizobium sp. | reverse complement strand
GGGCGCGAGCAGCACGGTGCGCGCGAACAGACCCTGGATCGGCGAACCCGCGACGCGCAGCGCGAAGCCGCCGCCGGCGGAATGGCCGACCAGCGTCAGCGGTGCGGTCGGCGCGGCCTTGCGAACAGTCGCGACAAAATCGGCGAGATCATCTTCAAGCTGGCCGACATAGCCGATATCGCCGCGGGTGCCGGACGCGCCATGGCCGCGCATGTCCATGGCCCAGGCTTCCACACCATGCGCCGCCAGGGCGGCTGACAACGCGTGGATGGTGCCTCCGCTGGATCCGGACGAGCCGTGAATCACGATGGCCACGCGTCCTGTCGCGGGGTGACCTGCGGGATAATGGCGAAAGCCGAGCGCGGTGCCGTCGCGTGCCTGAAATCGCTCGATCATAGGCAAGGCGCTAAAATCGACGGTGCCGCGGGCCAGCGAGATCGAGCGGAGTTCAGCGGGGCGCACCACCGGCGTGGCAACAAGAGCGGTCAACAGAAGTGCAACGGCGCCGATACCGCACAGGGCCCACCTCAGGGCGCCGAGGGGCATGCGTATAAGCCATTTCGACATGATCTTTCCTCACTAAATCGAGCCAATATAGAGTACTCTATATAACAGAGTATATGGACGTGCAATGCCCGATTGGCGGGTGCGGCTGAAATCCCTACCTTGCGGGCGAGCTGGAGAAGCCCGATTCGATTGTCCGAGATGACCGCAACCGAAGCCCTTATCAACGCGCCGGAATTCACGGTGTCCGAGCTGTCGTCCGCGCTGAAGCGGACGGTGGAGGACGCCTACGGGCATGTCCGGGTGCGCGGCGAGATTTCCGGTTTCCGCGGGCCGCACTCCTCCGGGCACTGCTATTTCGCGCTGAAGGACGAGAGCGCCAAGATCGAGGCGGTGATCTGGAAAGGCGTCCATGGCCGGATGCGCTTCAAGCCGCAGGAAGGCCTCGAAGTCATCGCCACCGGCAAGCTCACCACCTATCCCGGCTCTTCGAAATACCAGATCGTGATCGAGGCGCTCGAACCTGCCGGGATCGGCGCGCTGATGGCGCTGATGGAAGAGCGCAAGCGCAAGCTTTCCGCCGAAGGGCTGTTCGACGAGGCGCGCAAGCAATTGCTGCCATGGCTGCCCGAAGTGATCGGCGTCGTCACCTCGCCGACCGGCGCAGTGATCCGCGACATCCTGCATCGGCTGGAGGACCGTTTTCCGCGCCGCGTGCTGGTGTGGCCGGTGCGGGTGCAGGGCGAAGGCTCGGCCGAACAGATCGCAGCCGCGATCCGCGGTTTTAATGCGCTGCCGGAGGGCGGCAAAATTCCACGGCCCGATTTGTTGATCGTCGCGCGCGGCGGCGGTTCGCTGGAAGATCTCTGGTCGTTCAACGAGGAGATCGTGGTCCGCGCCGCCGCCGACAGTATGATCCCGCTGATCTCGGCGGTCGGACACGAGACCGACATCACGCTGATCGATTTTGCCGCCGACAAGCGCGCGCCGACGCCGACGGCCGCCGCCGAAATGGCGGTCCCAGTGCGCGCTGAGCTGTTCGTCGAGGTCGCAGCGCTGGCGCGGCGGACAATGGTATGCTGGCAGCGCGGCCACGAATCCCGCCGCAACGAATTGCGCGCTGCCGTGCGCGCGTTGCCCGGTATGAGCGAACTGCTCGCGATCCCGCGCCAGCGGCTGGATAGCGCGGCCGCATCGCTACCTCGCGGATTGAAGGCCAATACCCACGCTCATTTCCGCCGCTTCGCGCAAACCAGTGCGCGGCTGACGGTGCGGGTGCTGCGCGGACAGGTCGCGCAGGCCAAACATCGACTGACCGTATCCGGCGAACGGATGACGCATTCGGCGCGATCGCTGTTGCGGACGCGTCGCGATCGCTTTGCCGGACTCGAGATCAGGCTGAAAGCGTCAAGACTCTCCAACGCGCAGGCGCAGCGCCAGACCCTCGCGCGCGACCGCGAACGCGTGCTGCGCCTCGTTGAGCGCGCGCGGCGCGCGCTGGCAACAACGACGCAGCGCCTTCAGGCGCGGGTCGCCCATAGCGGGCAACTCCTGGGGGCGCTGTCCTATCGCAGCGTGCTGACGCGCGGCTTCGCTTTGGTGCGCGATGAGCAGGGCCACGCCGTGCACGCCGCGGCAGCGATCGGTCCGGGAGCGCGGCTCGACCTGGAATTCGCCGACGGACGCGTCGCCGCCACCGCAGATACCGACCGCCCGGCGACAACACGTCCGACCAAGCCCGCCGCCAGCGAGCCGAAGGCAACAGCACCCAAGCGCGTGGTCAAACCGGCTGGTCAGGGAAATCTGTTTTGAGTCCAGCCGCCCGCAGCGCACGATGAAGGTCCCCGGGGATGAAGCTGGCGAAGCCGCAAGTCGATATCGGTCTTTCCACCAACAATCTCGATCCGATGCTCAGGTTCTGGCAAGGCACGGTAGGTCTCAAGCTCGACCACGTTCTGCCGGTCAGGCGCGGCCAGAAACAGCATCGGCACGACGCTGCGGGGTCGGTCGTCAAGATCAACCATCACGTCGAACCGCTGCCTGACGCGCCGCCGAGCGGATACCGCGAATTGATCATCGCGCAGCCGGCACGCGCGGCACCGCTAGCCTTGAAAGACCCCGACGGCAATCGCGTCTGCCTGGTTCCGCCGGGGCACGAGCGCATACACCAGATCGGCATCCGCTTGTTTGTCCGCGATCTCGATGTACATCGCCGCTTCTACGCTGGCGCGCTTGGTCTGACGGAAGAGGCGCGAGCGTCTGGCGCGGCCTTCCGTGCCGGCGAAACGCTGATCATTCTGGAGCAGGATCGCGGCGTCAGCATCGACCCTGGCATTCGAGGAAAAGGCTGGCGCTATATTACCTTTCAGGTGTTCAAGGTAGACGAGGTTCATGCGGAGGTTCTTGCAACCGGAGGCAGGGAGGGGTTGGCGCCCGTCACGCTGGGCACGACGGCGCGGATCTCGATGGTGCTTGATCCGGACGGCAACTGGATCGAACTCTCCCAGCGCGCGTCGATCGTCGGCGCGCTCACATGACCTTCACCGCGCCAGCCATTCCGCGACGCGCTTTTGCGAATCGGCACGCGCCTCGGGATCGGTGCCGAGATGGCCGCGATCCGGCAACGCGGCATCGGATGTTCCGGCAATCGCATGCAGCGGGAAATTCGCGCGGTCGAAATCGTGATGGGCACCGGGATAAACCACGATCCGCGCCAGCGCGCTGCGGCCCCGCGCGCCATCGACCATCTGACGGCAGGCGGGCGGCGAGCTGACGTCGTCTTTCGCGCCGATCAACAGCAGCGTCGGGACGCGTGCGCTCCATCCAAGCCCCGACGAGATGCGGCAATCCGGATAAAACGCAATCGCCGAGCGGAAATCCGGCTCGACATGATGCGACGACAGTTGCGGCCGCACCGCCCACAACAGCGCGCTCGCGCCGTTCGCCCATCCCAACAGGCTGATGCGGTCGCGAGCGGCCCAGGGTTGCTGCACCAGCCATTGCCGGGATGCCATGATGTCCGCCACCCGCTCGCGGCGGGCGTGTACGTGGCGCTCCTTGACCCGGCATTGCGGGCCGAGTTCGCGCGAACCATAGGAGTCCGGCAGCAGCACCGCCTTGCCGCCGCTGAGCAATTGCTCGGCCCAATCGCGATAGCGCGGCTGCACCGGCCCGGAATGGCCGGCCAATCCGCCGCAGCCGTGCAGAGCGATCACAACCGGAAACGGGCCGTCACCGTCGGGCTTGTAAAGCTGCGCGTGCAGCACCCCGCTGCTTAGGGGAATGTCGACCTGATGCGGGGAAGGCAACGGCGCCGCATCCGCGGCAGGCGCCACGGCAAATAACGTCAGGAATATAGTTGCTAACAGAAGGCGCATTGGAGTTGCCGGGTCATTATGGCGCTGGAAAGACCGCGTTCCATTTGCGAAAGGCTAGCATGTGCCGGGGCCGAAAATTCATCACAAATCGGTGGGTTTGACGAGCGGACACCACGACTTATTTATGATAGATCGCCTTGCGAAAAACATTTAGCCCGGCTCGAACAGCCGGCGACTAATCGGAGAGTTCAACCGTGCTGAATAAATTCGGCCCCTCGGGCCATGGCGAAGCGCAGGTGCAATATCTGGATGGCGATTTCCGCGTGATCTCGCCGGGAACCTATGTGCGCTGCGCGGTGACCGAAGCGCGGATACCGCTCGACGAATTGAAATACTGGAGCGTCGATCTGCAGGAGGCCTACGCTATCCCGAGCGCGGTGCTGCAACGGCATTTTCCCGGCGCGCTGAAGACACAGGGCTAATGGCGGTCGCGAAATTTCTTGCCGCGCGCCTGAAATAACCGCTCCGACACGAACCTCCGTAATTCTACGGCGCTATCGAATTCGAGCGTTACCGCGAAGGGCACAATATCCTTCGCCCAGTTTGGCAGTCCCTCGGCGTTGCGCAGCCGTGCCAGATCCTTTTCCGTCGTCACCAGCGTCAGCGCATCGCGCCTTGCCTCCGCGCTCAATGTTTCGATCTCGGCTTGCGAAAACGGATGATGATCGGCAAAGGCCCGCTCCCGGACGATTTCGATCCCGCTCGTGCGCAGCGTCCTGAAAAACCTGCCGGGATCGCCGATCCCGGCAAATGCCAGCACGCGCTTGCCGCGGAGCGACGCTACCGAAGCATCGTCCGCCCGCAGATGCGCCGATAACACCGGCTTTTGCTGCGCAGCGATAGCAGCCGCAACCGCTTCGGCCGCGGTACCATCGCCGACCACGATCAGCGCATCGGTGCGGTCAAGTTGCGGCGACAGCGGCGCGCGCAGCGGACCCGCGGGCAACACCCGGCCGTTGCCGAGGCCACGGTCGCTATCGATCACGATCAGGGAGGCATCCTTGGCAATCGCAGGGTTCTGAAAGCCGTCGTCCATCAGGATCACGGTCGCTCCTTGCGACTTTGCCAGGGCAACGCCGTTGATGCGATCGCGTGCGACCATCACGGGCACGGTCCGCGCCAGCATCAGCGGCTCGTCGCCGACATCGGCCGCAACATGCCGCTCGGGATCGACCTTGACCGGCCCGCGCAATCGTCCGCCATAGCCGCGACTGAGAACGACGGGCGTCTCGCCGAGATCGCGCAGCAGCCTGGTGAGCGCCAGCACCGCCGGGGTCTTGCCGGCGCCGCCGACATGATAGTTGCCGACGCAAAGCACGGGGATGCCGGCGTCCAGACCCTCGCGCTGCAATCGCCTCGCAGCGACCATCCCGTAGAGTGCGCCGAGCGGCGCCAGCAATAACGATATCAACGACGACGGCCGGTGCCAGAAGGCCGGCTCACGCATTCGCCGCCCCCATTTCGAGTCGCAATTGCAACAGGTACGGCTCAAGCGCGGCGAGTGTGCGATCGAGCGCGCCGCCGAGCTGCTCGACCACGCGCTCCGAGGCCGTAACCGACAATTCGCGCGCCACCGGATCGGCCAGCAGCTGCCCGAGCTGCTTCACCAGCGCTTCCTGCGTATCAGCCCTTCTCGCGCCGCCCGCATGATCGAGCGCCTCGTACACATCGGTGAAATTGAATACGTGCGGGCCATGAACGACGGACGCGCCGAGTTTGACCGCCTCGATCGGATTCTGCCCGCCATGAGGAACCAGCGAGCCCCCCATGAACACGATCGGCGCCAGCCGGTAGAACAATCCCAGTTCACCCATGGTGTTGGCGACGTAGATATCGGTGGTCGCCGTCGGCAACTCCTCGCGCGAACGCAAGGCCACGTGCAGGCCGGAAGCCGCGATCGCTCGCGCGATCGTTTCGCCGCGATCGGGATGCCGCGGCACGATCACGCTGAGCAGCGACGGAAAAAATCCCGCAAGGGTGCGATGCGCCTCCAGCAGAATGTCCTCTTCGCCGGGATGGGTCGACGCCGCGACAATGATCGGGCGGCCGCGCGTCACCGACATCAACCGCTCAAGCTTGGCGGAATCGGCGGGCGGCGCCGGAACGTCCAGTTTCAAATTGCCTGTCGTGATCACGTTGCGGCTGCCGAGCGCGGCAAAGCGCTCCGCATCGACGCGCGATTGCGCCAGACACACGTCGAACCGGCCAAGCAGCGCCGAGATCGTGCCGGTGACCCTGCGCCAGCGCGGAAACGAGCGATGCGACATCCGGCCGTTGATCAGGACCATCGGCAGACGCCGCGCCGCGCTCGACAGGATGAGGTTGGGCCACAAATCGGACTCGATGAACAGCGCAAGGCTCGGCCGCCAGTGATCGAGAAAGCGCGCGACATAACGTGGCGAATCGTAAGGTACATATTGATGGATGATGTCGGCGGGGAACCGCTTGGCGACGATCGCCGCCGAGGTCACCGTGCCCGACGTCAGAAGGATGCGGATATTCAGCTCGCGCAATTTCTCGATCAGGGCCGCCGCGGCCAGCACCTCGCCGACGCTGGCGCCGTGAATCCACACCAACGGCCCATGCGGCCGGACATCCTTGCTCATGCCGCGGCGCTCGCCGATCCGCGCCGGATCCTCCTTGCCCTGTTTCAGCCGCCGCTTGATCAGCGCCGGCGACAGCGGCACCACCGCTGAGGACAGCTTCTGATAGACGCGCAGCGTCATCGGCAGGGAGTTAGCCAAGGCTTGCCTCCGGACGCCCGACCTGCGCATAAGCGCGGCGGGTCGCCTCGTTCAGATATGTCTCCAATTGCACGCGCAGCTTTTCCATGGTCTCGGCATCGGCGTCCGGCGGCACAAAAACCGCGTCAATGCCCGCCAAAGCGCCTCGTCCGAAAGGCAAATTGATGGTGGTACGGTCCCAGTTGTCCAGGCGGATGAAGCGGCTGGTCGCCATAGCGAGGGGCATGATCGGCCGTCCGGATTCGCGCGCCAGCATGATGATGCCCAGCCCCACGATCCGCGAGCGCTTCGGCACGTCTGCAGTCAGGGCGACGTTATAGCCCTCCGCGAGCGCACGCACCATCTCCTTGAACGCACCGACCCCGCCCTTGCGGTGAAACGCGCCGCCATGATCGCCGGAGCCGCGGATGGTGCCGATGCCAAGCCGTTCAGCGGCGATGGCGTTGAATTCGCCGTCGCGATGGCGGGAAATCAGCACCTTGGCGCGATGGCTCTCCTTGGTCTTGATGAAAGGCGTCAAAAAATGTTGGCCGTGCCAGAACGCGAAGATCGCCGGCTGCGCCGGCTCGACAATTTCATAGACGTCTGCCGGATCGAAGCTGAATCTATTGGTCAGCCAGACCAGCCGCAGATACTCGGCCGCGAGAAAACCCACAGCGCGCTGGACCCAGCTGCTACGCAGCACATTGCGAAGTAACTTTTTCAACGGGCGGGCTTCGTGTCTTGACTTGGATCGAGCAGCCGGTGGAGATGGACGATGAAATAGCGCATATGGGCGTTGTCCACCGTCTGCTGCGCCTTCGCCTTCCAGGCCGCGTAGGCGGCTGCGTAATTGGGGAACACGCCGACGATTTCCACGGAATTGAGATCCTTGAACGTGGTGTGCTTGAGATCGGTCAATTCGCCGCCGATAACGAGATGAAGCAATTGCCGCTGGGCACTGTCTGGCATGATTCCTTTTCCTAACGCGATGCCCGGCAAGCCCGTTCGCAACGCAAATCAGAGGCGTTCAGGGCAAGGGGCGATTTCGAAAATGCTCGACAATGCGTGCATGACGATCGCGTCCCGCTGCCACCAGCACCCCGTGCGCCACCTCCCGGCGATTATAGAGGATCGTGTCCCCCGAGAGTGCGGTCATGTTACCATTCGCTTCCTGCACGATCAAATTGGCCGCCGCAAGGTCCCAGTCGCGGCTTTGGCCGCCCGCAAAAGCAGCATCCAGGCTTCCATGCGCGACCCGGCATAACCGAAGCGCCAGCGATCCGATACGGGGATGCAGGACAATTTCGTCCGAAGACCGGTTGAGCCGTTCGACAAGAGGCTTCGGCCCGGCGACGCGGGAAAAATCCAGCTCGACGCCCGGTGTTGCACAAACCGGCGCATCGTTAAGCGCGGCGCCCTGCCCGCGCACGGCGAAGAAGAATTCATCGCTGGCCGGCGCGAACACCGCAGCGAGCAGAGGTGACGCGTCCTCGACCAGCGCCACGCTCACGCACCAGTCTTCGCGGCCGGCGAGATAACCGCGGGTGCCGTCGATCGGATCGACGATCCAGACCAGACGTTTGCCGAGACGCTGCTCGTCGTCGACGCTTTCTTCCGATAGCCAGCCGTAATCCGGGGTGACGGATCGCAGCCTGTTCTCGAGCAGGTCGTTGACCCTGATATCGGCTTCCGACACCGGCGAGGATGCGCCCTTGGTCCAGTTTTTCAGTTCGGTACGAAACAGCGAAAGCGCCAGCGCGCCGGCCTCGCGAACCGTATCCGTCAGCAACGCGGCATCGCGCGTCAGGATATCGCGCGTCAAAGCCTGGTCGGGCACGCTGCCGGCGCTAACGTCCGCCAAGCGTCAGTCCCTCGATGCGCACCGTCGGCGCATTGACGCCATAGCGGAATTCCAGATCGTTGGCCGGCACCAGCGATTTGAATATTTCGAGCAGATGGCCCGCGATCGTCACCTCGCTCACGGCATAGGTAATCTCGCCGTTCTCGATCCAGAAGCCGGATGCGCCGCGGCTGTAGTCGCCGGTCACGCCATTGACGCCGGAGCCGATCAGGTCGGTGACGTAAAATCCCTGTTTGATGTCGGACATCAGCTCGGCCGGGCTAGGCTCGCCCGCTTCGAGATGGAGATTATACGGTCCCGGCGACGGCGAGGACGATACGCCGCGGTGGGCATGGCCGGTCGTGACCAGTCCGAGTTCGCGTGCGGTCGCGCAATCCAACAGCCACGATGTCAGCACGCCCTGATCGACGATGGCGAGCTTCTTGACCTTGACGCCCTCGGCGTCGAATGATTGCGAGCGCAACCCGCGCACCCGCAGCGGATCGTCGATGATGCGGATGTTCCCTGCAAACAACTGCTGGCCGAGACGGTCTTTCAGGAAACTGGTCTTGCGGGCGATCGACGCGCCATTCACCGCGCCCACGAGATGGCCGACCAGCGAACCGGAAACTCGGGGGTCGAACACCACAGGCACCTTGCAGGTCTCGACCTTGCGCGGATTGGCGCGCGCAACCGTGCGCTCGCCCGCCTTGCGGCCGACGCTCTCGGGCGATGCAAGGTCGGAAGCGTGCGGCGCGGTCGTATAGTCGTAGTCGCGCTCCATGCCGGTGCCGTCGCCGACGATGGCCGTCATCGAGATGCCCTGGCTCGAACGCAAATACGAGCCGTGGAAGCCGGTAGAGGTAACCAGCACCATGCCGCCGATTCCCGTCGAGGCCGACGCGCCGCCTGATTTGGTGACGCCCTTGACCGCGAGCGCGGCAGCTTCCGCTTCACATGCGCGCCGTTCAAGCTCCGATGTCGACGGGGTTCTGGAATCGAGCAGATCGAGATCGGGGAAATCGCGCGCCAGTAACAATGGGTCGGCGAGGCCGACATATTTGTCGTCGGGTGCGACGCGGGCCATGGCGACGGCGCGCTCGGCGAGCCTTGCAATGCCGTCGCCGCTGACGTCGTTGGTCGAGACCACCGCCTGCCGCTGTCCCACCAGCACGCGCAGTCCGACGTCATCGCCTTCCGAGCGTTCAGATTCCTCGACGCGTCCGTCGCGCACCTCGACGCCCTGCGAAACGCCGCGCACCGCCACCGCGTCGGCAGCATCGGCGCCCGCGCGCCTTGCCGCCTCGACAAGCCGCTGCGCCAGCGTGCTCAGCGCGGATTGGTCGAACAGGCCGGAGGTCGCGGTATCAGATGGAAGTGGGGATGCGGCAGATGGTGAAGAGATCACGAACGAAATCCCAAGGATTGGAGGAGCATCGAAGGAGGATTGAAGAGGGGCCGGTTGCAAATCGCCTGACACATCAGATGTGCTTGATTCACGCGGACTTCAAGCATTTTCCTGCACCAAAAGCCAAAGATTTTTGCTGATAGCGCAAGGTCTCGTCAATCATGTGAGCCAAGGTCCTGTCAATCATGCGGGCGAATGCGGGGCCAGTGACCTCGGATTAACCAGCCTTTTTAAGCCGTTTCCGACGCGGCTCCGCTACGGTCTCACGTATCGACCGGGAACATAATCCCGGCGGGGAGATAAAGCCGTGAGGCGTCAAACAGCAAGAGGCGGGATCAATCCCGCCGGGTCGAGCCGCGCATTGCGGCTCGACCCTCTCTCTCTGCCCGTCAGCTTCGATGCGCACGATGCGCGCGCCGACGGTGGCGTGCGCCAAATCGAACTTCATCGCGAACGCGTGGTCCTGCGTCGTGCCCTGCACGGCATTCAGATGGCGGTCACCGTTCGTGTGCGCGATTTTCTCGGTGTTGCGCTGCGCGGCATCGACGACGCCCAGATGCTGGTGCTGGTTCATCGCGATCCGTCATTGACGATCCCCTTGTGCGTGAGTTCCGACCGCGACGAGATCGCTTCCGCCTGGCAGATGTGGAGCGACATCTTCGCGCTTCCGCAATTGCTCGAAGATAAGGCGCGCGAACCCGCCGCGCGGCGGCGGCGTCACAATGCGATCCGCGCCCGGCGTCCGAAATTCCTGGTGCGACGGCGCGGCGGCGACTTGCTCAATCCGGCAAACATCCATCAGGGCGAACGCGAGATTATCGCGCGGAATTGATGCCGTGCGAAATCAGACCGCCCGCATCACCGCATCCGCGAGCAGCCCCGCAAACAGCAACAGTCCGGCATCGCGGTTGGATTTAAAAAGGCGCAGGCACAGTGCGGGATCGCTGATCTCCAGGCGCCTGATCTGCCAGACGAGATGGGCTGCGAACGCGGCAAGCCCGATCCATGCCGGGAACCGTGCGCCGGCAAGAATGAGCGCCCCACCGATCAAAACCACCGCCAGCCCGTAGAATACCATCAGCGCCCGATGCGTGCGCGCGCCGAACAAGAGCGCGGTCGATTTGATGCCGATCAGCGCGTCGTCCTCGGCGTCCTGATGCGCATAGATGGTATCGTAGCCGATCA
Source organism: Bradyrhizobium sp. (assembly GCA_041495185.1). GTDB lineage: Bacteria > Pseudomonadota > Alphaproteobacteria > Rhizobiales > Xanthobacteraceae > Bradyrhizobium. Next base: position 8,443 of record JBGQCE010000008.1, on the reverse strand, counting down.
CCCAGGCGATCGAACCAATGTAGAGCAAAAGCGCCGTGGCATCGATCCGGCCGAGCGTCACGGCAAATCCCATCAGCGCGCCCCACGAAAACGCGAGCCCCAGCACGATCTGCGGCCACCAGGTAATCCGCTTCATGAACGGATAGACTGCGACGATGACGAGCGAGGCAATGCCGGTCGCCACCGCGAAGGGGTTGAACTGCAGAAGCACCGCCAGTCCGATCAGCGCCTGGACGACAACAAAGGCCAAAGCCTGCGGCACGCTCACCTGTCCGGCCGGTATAGGCCGCGATCGCGTCCGTTCGACCAGCGCATCGAGATCGCGATCGGTAATGTCGTTCCAGGTGCAGCCGGCGCCGCGCATGGCAAATGCACCGACGAAGAACAGCGCAATGGTGAGAGGCAGTCGGCTGATATCGCCGATCACGCCGGCGGCCAGCGCCGCCGACCACCAGCACGGCATCAGCAACAGCCAGGATCCGATTGGCCGGTCGAGACGGGAGAGCCGCAGATAGGGCCGCGACCATTGCGGCGCGTGAGTGTCGACCCAGTTGCCGGTCGCGTCGGCAACGCGGGCGGCCGCGCTGCTCATCGGAGCCCGATCATCGCGTGAGGACGTTGCCGTTCAGGGTATCGAAGGTGCTGCCGCCCTTCTTGGTGACCGTGGCCTCCGGAAGTGCTGCCGAAGAACCCAGCACCTCGCTCAGGCTCGGACCGGCCGGTCCTTTTTGCTGCTGCTGCTGCGCCACCTGGCAGACTTTCTTCTGCATGTTCTCGGTGTTCTTGTGGCCGTTCTTCAGCTGGTCGGATATCTGCTGCGGAATCCCGCACTTCGCGGCGTGGGATTCGACATATTTGATCATCTTGATTTCGGCCTGGCCGAAATTCCCGATCAGCTTGCAGGCTTCATCCGGCAGCGCATGCCGGTCGCTGGCGGCCTTGATCAGCTTGCCGCGCTTCTCCGCCTCTTCGCGCAAGGGTATGAAGCCCTTCATGCACGCATCCGCGGCACCCCCCGCCTGCGATGGCGGCGCTGGCGGGCGCTCGAACGCGGAGCCGGTGACAGGTGCCGCACCGTTGACCGGAAACGAGCTGGAAGGGGCGCCAGCAGGCGCGCCGTTCACCGGCGGAAATGGCGAAGCGTTGCTCGGGGCAGCCTGACCGGGCAACGGCGCGGGAAACGCGCCTTGCGCAAAGACCTGACCGGCGTGGACGGCAACCACGGCCACGGTGAGCGGCACAATCAAGCGGCGGATGATCAAAGCTGTTCCTCCGGCAAGGTCCAATGGTCCCCCAACGTCTTCCCGATACAAATGCGATTACGATTAAGGCTTTTTACGATTCCTGCCGGTTCTTAACAACCCGTTGAATTTGGCAACAGCGCGGCGTAGCGCCGCGCCGGAGGCCCGATAATCGGGTAAATTCTACTCCTTTGGGCTAAAGAGCTCCCGGATTGGAACGTCGACCATGCCTCAACTCGATTTTCGTCAGCCCCGGCTGTTTGTCGATGCCGCGCTGGCAGCGGGCGAAACGGTCGCGCTCGAGCGCAGCCAGAGCAATTATCTGGGCAATGTGCTGCGTCTTTCCGCCGGCGGAACAATCCTGGTCTTCAACGGACGCGATGGCGAATGGCAGGCGTCCATCTCGGGGCGCAAACGGCTGGACAATCTCACGATCGTTGCCCGGACCCGGCCACAGGATCGCCTGCCCGACCTCGCTTACGTCTTTGCACCGCTGAAACATGCCCGGCTCGACTACATGGTGCAGAAAGCGGTCGAGATGGGAGCATCATCCCTGCAGCCGGTTTTGACCCGCTTCACCCAGGTCTCAAGGGTTAACGGCGAGCGGATGCGCGCCAATGTCATCGAGGCCGCCGAACAGTGCGGTATCCTCAGCATTGCTGACGTCGCCGAACCCATGACGCTCGATCGCTACTTGAGCAAGCGTCAGGGCCAGCGCCTGCTGGTTTTCTGCGACGAGGCCACGAAGGCCGAAAATCCGATAAGGGCACTCCAGGGCGTGGCGACGGCTGCAAAGGGGATCGACATCCTGATCGGCCCAGAAGGCGGATTTGCCGAGGAAGAGCGCGCCGTCCTGCTCCGGCAGCCGCAAGTCTTAAGGCTTTCCTTAGGCCCCAGGATCCTGCGCGCCGACACCGCTGGTGTGGCGGCGCTAGCGCTGGTGCAGGCCGCGCTCGGCGACTGGGCCGGTTCCGGTCCGGGCGGATAGGCAGCGGTTTTGCCCATTTTGGCCGGTTATTAAGGCACTTGGCCGATCCCTGTCGAAACCCGCTCCTAGCCATGCTAAGGGCTGCGCCCTGACCGAGCCCGTTTCCGGGGATATTTGGATTTCGAGATGACCCTGACCGCCGCCCCTCGCGCGACCGGATCCGCCGCATGGGCGGACGCCCTGCTATTGTCGTTTGCGCAGGCCGGCTACGTGCAGGCCGAGCCGGCGATCCTGCAGCCCGCCGAGCCGTTTCTCGACCTCTCGGGCGAAGACATCCGCAAGAGCCTTTATTTGACCACCGACACCCGAGGCGAGGAACTCTGCCTTCGCCCCGACCTCACCATTCCGGTGGCGCGCGATTATCTCGCCTCCGACCGCTGTGGCCAGCCCGCGGGATTCAGCTATCTCGGGCCGGTGTTTCGTTATCGCGGCGGCCGGCCGAGCGAATTCTTGCAGGCCGGCATCGAATCCTTCGGACGGCAGGATCGCGCCGCCGCCGATGCGGAAATGCTGGCGCTCGCGCTTGAGGCGACGAGCGCGTTCGGTGTGAGCGAAGTCGAAATCCGCACCGGCGACGTGGCGCTGTTCATCGCCCTGATCGATGCGCTCGATCTCTATCCGGTGTGGCGGCGGCGGCTGATCAAGGATTTCAACCGCAAGATCAGCCTGGAGCAGGATCTCGAGCGGCTTACGCTGGCGACCGGATCCAGCCGCAACGAATATGAGGGCGTGCTCGCGGCGCTCGCGGGCTCCGACCGCAAGGCGGCGCTCGCATTGGTGACCGATCTGATGTCGATTGCCGGCACCACCAATGTCGGCGGGCGCTCGGTATCGGAAATCGCCGACCGCTTCCTCGAACAGTCGACGCTGAAGGGTGGCGCCCTGCCGCGCGACGCGCTCAACGTGATCAAGCGATTTCTGGCGATCGCCGGCGAGCCCGACGACGCGATCGCGCAATTGCGCGCGCTGGCCGATGACACCAAACTCAACATCACTGCGGCGATCGATCAGTTCGAAAGCCGCGTCGGCTTCATGGCCGCGCGCGGCATCGCAACCGGCTCGACGCGCTTTTCCACCTCCTTCGGGCGCGGCCTCGATTATTACACCGGCTTCGAATTCGAGCTGCACGCCAGGGGCAATGGCGTCGAGCCATTGGTGGCCGGCGGGCGCTATGACGGGCTGATGACCCAGCTTGGCGCCCCCACTCCTATCCCCGCGGTCGGGTTTTCGGTCTGGGTCGAAGCCCTGACGCAACTGGGCCGCAAGCCCGCCGCAAGCGGCCAGAGCGGGAGCGCGTCATGACGACGCCATTCGTTCTTGCGGTTCCCTCCAAGGGCCGCCTGCAGGAAAACGCCGAGGCCTTTTTCACCCGGGCCGGACTTGCATTGGCAAAACCGCGCGGCGCCCGCGACTATCGCGGCACCATCTCTGGGCTCGACAATGTCGAGATCGCCTATCTCTCGGCGAGCGAGATCGCCTCGCAGCTGGCGCGCGGTACGGTGCATCTCGGCGTCACCGGCGAAGACCTGGTGCGCGAAAGCATTGCCGATGCCGACAAGCGCATCTTGCTGATCGACAATCTCGGCTTTGGCAGCGCCAATGTCGTGGTCGCCGTGCCGCAGGCCTGGATCGACGTCCGGACCATGGCCGATCTCGACGATGTCACCACCGGATTCCGTGCGCAGCATAACCGGCGGATGCGGGTCGCGACCAAATACATCAATCTCACCCGGACATTCTTCGCCTCCCACGGCGTTGTCGACTACCGCATCGTCGAGAGCGCCGGCGCGACCGAAGGTGCGCCGGCGGCGGGCACGGCCGAGATGATCGTCGACATCACGACGACAGGCGCCACGCTTGCCGCCAACGGCCTCAAGGTGCTGGACGATGGCGTGATCCTGCGCAGCCAGGCCAACCTCGTGGCGTCAAAGGACGCCGACTGGTCGAGCGAGGCCCGCGAGACCGCGCGCGTCATCCTCGATCACATCGCTGCCCGCGCCCGCGCCAGCAAGTACCGGGAAGTCCGCACCCGCTTTGCCGGATGCGACGCTGCGCTGCTTGCGGAGGCCCATAATCGCTTCGGCGTGGTCTCGCCGTTCGGCGGGCCGACCTCTTCGGGCATGGTGACGCTGCACTGCCCGCCGGCGCAACTTTACGCGCTTGGCAGCTTCCTTCGCGCCCACGGTGCCGACACGGTTTCCGTGGCCTCGCTCGACTATGTGCTCGACCGCGACAATCCGCTGTTCGCCCGGCTTGAGGCATTCTTGCGGCAGTGAGGCGCAGGGCCGAAAGTCCATCCCCGTGGCGACAACGCACGGCGATTACCATATGTTGTCTTTCGGATCGTTGGAACCTGATCGATGATGCTGGGTACGGATGTCTCGAACCTGTCAACCACCGCGGCCACGGCCGCGGCGCAGGGGCTGTCGATCGTCGTGCCCCTGTACAACGAGGCGGCCGGGCTGGCATTGCTGCATGAGCGGCTAAGCGCTTTGGCAAAGACGCTGAGGCAGCGCTACGGCCTTGCTTGCGAAGTCGTCTATGTCGATGACGGCAGCGCGGACGCAACGCTTTCCATCGCGCGCGGGCTTACGGCCGATGCGCTCGACGTTCAGGTGGTGTCGCTGTCGCGCAATTTCGGCAAGGAAGCAGCCCTGATGGCGGGACTGGACCATGCCCGGCGCGGCGCCGTGCTGTTCATGGACGGCGACGGTCAACATCCGCCCGATCTCGTCGAGCAGCTTGTCGGCCACTGGATCGATGGCGGCTACGACGTGGTCTATACCGCCAAGGCGCATCGCGACAATGAATCGCTGTTCCGGCGGCTTGCCGTGCACGGCTTCTACGCGCTGATCAACTGGGGCGCGCGGCAGAAAATCCCCGAGGACGCCGGCGACTTCCGCCTGCTGTCGCCGCGGGCGGTGGCCGCGCTGCGGCAGCTTCCCGAGCGCAATCGTTTCTTCAAGGGGCTCGCAAGCTGGATCGGCTTCCGCCAGATCCGCGTCGACTACGAACCCGCCGCCCGCGCACACGGCGTCACCACCTTCAGCCCCGGCCGGCTGGTCGGGCTCTCGATCGAAGGCCTGACGTCCTTCTCGGTTGCGCCGCTGCGCTTTGCCAGCCTGCTCGGCGTGTTGCTCGCCACCGTGGCTTTTCTGTTCGGGCTTTCGATTCTGTGGGAAACCTGGACCACCGGAAAATCGGTTCCCGGCTATCCCTCGCTGGTGATCGGCCTGATGACCATCGGCGGCGTGCAGCTCATCATGATCGGCATTGTCGGCGAATATATCGGCAAGATTCTTTCCGAGCTGAAAGCACGTCCGATCTATTTTGTCGCCGAGCACAGCGAGAAGCGCAGCGAGGCGGAAACTGGCACCAGTGCCACTGAGCGGACCGCCGCCGAATGAACGCCGCCGCGCCGCCGCGCCGCATCTGGCTGTGCGCCGATGATTACGGTCTCAGTCCCGGCGTCAACCGCGCCATTCGCGACCTGATCGAGCGCGGCCGTCTCAATGCGACATCGGTGATGGTGGTCGGGCCTTCGATCGGCCGCGACGAAGTCAGCGCGCTGCGCACCGCCGCTGCAAGCAGTCCCCGCTGCTCGATCGGCCTGCACGCCACTTTGACCGCGCCGTTTCGATCCCTGACGATGCACTTTCAACCGATCGATGGCGGCATGTTTTTGCCGTTTCCGAAACTGCTGCGCGCGGGCCTGCTCCACAGGCTCGATCCCGAAATCATCCGTGCGGAATTGCTGGTGCAGCTTTCGGCTTTCAACGAACTGTTCGGCCGCGCGCCGGATTTTGTCGACGGCCACCAGCATGCGCAGCTTTTTCCCGGGGTGCGCGACGCGTTTCTGGCGGCGGTGAAGGAGGCTGCGCCCAACGCCTGGGTCCGCCAGGGCGGACGCAATCAGCCGCTGGCCCGGCGGCTCGGCGCTCCCAAGGCTTTGTTTCTCGACATGCTGAGCGCGCAATTTCGCCGCCGCGCCGCGCGCGCGGGTATCGCGTTCAATCCCGGATTCGCCGGCGCCTATGATTTTTCTCAGGCGCCCGATTTCGGCACGCTGATGCAGCAATTTCTCGATGGGCTGCCGGAAGGCGGCCTCGTCATGTGTCATCCCGGCTTCGTCGACGAGACCCTTGTCAGTCTCGACCCGCTGACGACCCAACGCGAGCACGAACACGCTTTTATCGGCGGCGAGCATTTTCCGCGCCTGCTGGCCGCGAACAAGGTTACGTTGGGCTGATAATCCCCCGAAAGCCGGGCTGCCATTTTGTCGCATGCAAAAATTTAATGCCTGATAGCACTACTTGCGTCACAAACCCCCCCTACATCTGCCCCGCACTTCGACGCGAGCGAGGGAGATAATCCATGACACCGCAAGAACGCCAATTGGTTGACGATCTTTTCGACCGGCTCACCAAGGTGGAGAGCGCGCCGCGCGATCCGGACGCGACTGCGGCTATCGCGCAAGGCTTGCGCATGGCGCCCAATGCCGTTTACGCGCTGGTGCAGACCGTCCTGGTCCAGGACGAAGCGCTGAAGCGTGCCAACGCCCGCATCCAGGAACTGGAGGCCGAAGGTGCAGGCGAACAACGTCAATCCGGCAGCTTCCTCGATTCGATGCGCGAGACGATTTTCGGGCAAGGCCAGCCGCGCGGCTCGGTGCCGAACGTCCGGCCGCCCGAGATGACCAGCCGGCCGGTATGGAACAGCGGCCAGGTGATGCAGCAGGCACAATCCCCCGGACATTATGACCAGGGGCCTTACGGCCAGCAGGATCAGGGACCCTACGGTCAGCCCTATGGCGCGCCCCAGGCCCCGATGGGCGGCGGCGGCTCATTTCTGGGAACCGCGGCGGCAGCGGCGGCCGGAATGGTCGGCGGTTCGCTGCTGCTCGGTAGCATCCGCTCGATGATGGGGGGCAGCCACCACGGCTTCGGCGACGCCGCGGGTCTCAACAATACAGGCCTTGGCAACAAAGGCGCAGGCCAAACGCCCTGGAGCGATCAATCCGGCAGCGATCTCGCGCGCGACGCCGGGATCAACAGTATCGGTTCATCCGGCGGTCGCGCCGACGACAATTCGCGCGCCGGACTGTTCGATCAGGCTTCGAACGATCATGACGACGACCATGACGACATGGATCTCGATTCCGACGATTTCGGCAGCGACGGCGACAGCGACTACGCCTGACGAATTCCATCGCGCAAAAGCAAAACGGCCGCCCGATCGGGCGGCCGTTTTAGTTTAGCCGCAGGGAAATCAGATGACGACGACCTTGGCGCCGACATTGACGCGGCCGTACAGGTCGATCACATCCTCATTGCGCATCCGGATGCAGCCGGACGAAACGTTGGTGCAGATCGTCCAGGGCTCGTTGGAGCCGTGGATGCGATAGAGCGACGATCCCAGATACATCGCGCGGGCGCCGAGCGGATTTTGCGGGCCACCTTCCATGTGCCGCGGCAGATCGGGACGGCGCGCCAGCATTTCCGGCGGCGGCGTCCACGCCGGCCATTCCTTCTTCGCCGAAATCTGCTTCACGCCCGACCAGGTGAATCCGGGGCGACCGACGCCGATGCCGTAGCGCAGCGCCTTGCCATCGCCCTGCACCAGGAACAGAAACTTGTTGGGCGTATCGACGACAACGGTGCCGGGGCCTTCCTTGCCGTGATAGTCGACGAGCTGCTTCTCGAATTTCGGATCGAACGCGCGATGAGCCGGGTCGATTGCCTCTTCCTGCTGGCGCAGGGTTTGTTGCGGTTCCATCTGCGGCAACAGCGAACGCTGCTGCTCGTATGATGGTTGCTGTTGATAGGCCGGCTGCTGCTGATAGCGTCCGCCTTGATTCTGTCCGTCGCCGAACAGGAACTCGATGAAACCGCCGCCCATATTGGAACGCTCGGCATAGGCGATTCTCACCGGCGCGACGGGCCGCTGCGCGGGCTGCTCGGCATAGATCCCGCCGGGTTCCGGGAGCGCCGAGGCTTCGATCGCCGCGGCTTGATGAAGTCCTGCGCAGAGACAGGCTGCGCCGGCGAGGAACGCAAGAGACATGCTTTTGAACATCGACGTACTCTGTACTGTTTCGTCGTGGGAGCGCCTGACCGGCGCCCTTGCACGCCACCAACTAAAATCAAAACCGCATCGGTTTGGTAAACAGAAACGGCTTTTCGATTCACCACGTCGTCAATTCGGCGCGGTTTTG
>JBGQCE010000007.1:0-19861 GCA_041495185.1 Bradyrhizobium sp. | reverse complement strand
GGATCGCGGCTTGAGGAAGTACTCGGAGTTTCGATGACGCGGGTGCCCTATCGCGGCAGTGCGCCGATCATTAACGACCTTGTCGGCGGCCATCTGCCTTTCGGCATTACCACCATCGCCGATGCGATCCCTCAGCACCGGGCGGGCGGCGTCAAAATTCTGGCAGTGAGCAGTGCTGTGCGTTCGCCGTTCCTGCCTGATGTCCCGACCCTGAAGGAGAACGGCATCGATCTGGTTGCCGATGCCTGGTACGGGATGTGGCTGCCAGCCGGGAGTTCACCGGCGTTTGCCAGTCAGTTGAGTGCGGCCGCGACCGCAGCACTGGCCAAGCCGGAAGCGCGCGAGAAGCTTCTGGCGATCGGCCTGATCCCGGTTGGATCAACCCAGGAAGGATTAAGCCAGGAATTGGCGGCCAACACCGCGTTCTGGCAACCGATCGTCAAGGCCACCGGCTACAAGATCACGAATTGAGTTCTTTCATACCGATCTTTTGCCGGATGGCGGCGAGCTCAGCCTCATCCCAGATCCCGATCAGGATTCCGCCTTTGACCTGCAGTTGTTGGCTTGCATAGGCGGCGATCTTCTCCGTGCTGGTCGTAATATGACCCTTGGGATGCAGCGCCCAGTCGAACAGGGCCGACTGCAGCCGGGCGACGACATCGGCGCAGGAAGGGTCTTCGCCGCGGTCGGTCAGTTCTTTGGGGTCTTCAAGGAGATCGTAAAGCATTGGCCGGAAGCCGGAGGCGTGAATGTATTTCCAGCGCCTATCGAACACCATGAACAGCCGGCATTGCTCGATCGGCTGGCCGAGCTTGAGCCGGACATCCTGCATGCAATAGTCGTATTCGGAAAACACAACCTTGCGCCAGTCTGCGGGCGTCTCCCCGCGCAACAGCGGCATCAGCGAGCGTCCCTCAAGAATATGATCCGGCGGCTTGCCACCGAAATAGTCGATGAACGTCGGCGCCAGATCGATCGCCTCGACCAGGGCATCGCACACCGTACCCCGAGTGCGATCGGCCGCCGCCGATGGATCGATTACGATCAGCGGGATCTTGGCGGACTGATCGTGGAACAGATCCTTCTCACCCATCCAGTGGTCGCCGAGATAGTCGCCATGATCGGAGGTGAACACGATCATGGTCGTATCGAGCAGGCCACGCCGTTCCAGGAACTGCATCAGCACACCCATCTGGTCGTCGATCTGCTTGATTAGGCCCATATAGGTTGGAATGACCTTTTCGCGCACCTCCTCGCGCGCCATGTTCCGGGAGTAACGCATGTCCATGTAGGCGGAGAAAACCGGGTGCGCGTGCTGCCGCTCCCGATCCGAGCGGATTGCCGGCAGGACGTCGCCGGGTCCGTACATGCTGGCATAGGGCTCAGGCGCGATATAGGGCCAGTGCGGTTTAATGTAGGATAGATGCAGGCACCACGGGCGCCCGTCCGCTTCCGATTCCGCGATGAAATCCATCGCCCGGCGTGTCATGTAAGGCGTCTCGGAATGCTCGTCCGGAACGCGAGCCGCCTTGTCGGCATGGACGAGGAGCCAGCCGCTCTGCAGCGCACCATCCGCAGCCGCACCGGAGTTGGCCCAATGTTCCCAGGGATTGGCCGAGTCGTATCCGTGTTCGCGCAGATATGCGTCGTATCTCGGGCGGGGCCTACCGGTCGGATGCAGGCCGTCGTCGCGCTCATAGGGCTCGAAGCCGCATTCTGCCACATGCACGCCGATGATCGAGTCCGGTGCAATCCCGAGCATTTTAAGGCCCTCGAGGTCCGGCGTCATATGCGTCTTGCCCACCAGCACATTGCGCACGCCGATTTTCATGAGGTGGTCGCCCAGCGTCGGTTCGCCCACACGCAGCGGCCAACCGTTCCAGTGCGAGCCATGCGAACGCATATAGCGGCCGGTATAGAAGGACATCCGCGACGGGCCGCAGATCGGCGATTGCACATAGGCGTTTGAAAAGCGCACCCCCCGCTTTGCCATGGCGTCGATATTCGGCGTCTTCAGGGTCGGATGTCCCGTGCATCCCAGATAATCGTAGCGAAGCTGATCGCACATGATCCATAGAACATTTTTCGGGCGTGACATGTCTTGTACTTCGGTGATTTCCGGTTCTTTTGATGGTGCGATATTGCATCGCAAATGACAATCGGCATCGCGGCTACTTCTTTGGCTGGCTCAGGCCCTAGCCGAACAGTAACCTGCTGTGCTTTGATACAGGCAGGCTAAGGCCTGAACATAAGCCGCGCAAAACGCGGTTAGCGGCTGATGCTGCCGGCCAAAGAAGCCAAAGGGAGGACAGGCCATTGGAACAGCCCGGCCGTACACTGCTCGCCAAAATCTGGGACCAGCACGTCATCGCGCATATCGGCGATGATACTGATCTCCTCCACGTCGATCGTCATTTGCTACATGATCTCGGTGGATCGCGCGGGCTGCTCGACCTCAAGGGCCGTGGTCTGCCGGTCCATAATCCTGAACTGACATTCGCGACGCCGGACCACGCGATTTCGACGGCGCACGGACGGGCCGGCACCAGCAAGATAGGGCAGGAACTGTTAGCGGGCCTGAGAACCGAAACATCCGTTGTTGGTATCAAGATGTTCGATATCGACGAGCCCGGTCAGGGCATCGTCCATGTCATCGGACCAGAGCTCGGCCTCAGTCTTCCCGGGTGCCTGATCGTCTGCGGTGACAGCCACACCTGCACGCATGGCGGGCTGGGCGCGCTGGCCTTCGGTATCGGATCGAGCGAACTGACTCATGTGCTAGCGACGCAGGCGATCATCCAGCGCCGGCCCAAAACCATGCGTGTGAAGTTTGAGGGTCGGTTGCCATTCGGCGTAACCGCCAAGGACCTTATCCTCGCGCTGATAGGCCACGTCGGAGCTGCCGGCGGTACCGGCTACGCAGTCGAATATGCCGGTAGTGCTATCCGCGATTTGCCGGTCGAAGGGCGGCTTACCATCTGCAATCTTTCGATCGAGCTTGGCGCCAAGATGGGTTTGATCGCGCCTGACGAGAAAACCTATGACTATCTCCGCGGGCGAAGCTACGCGCCGCAAGGCGAGATGTGGAAGCGTGCTGTCGCAGCATGGCGCCAGCTTCCGAGCGATGCCGACGCGGTGTTCGACCGGGAAGTCATCATCGATGTCGAGAAGATTATCCCGCAGGTGACCTGGGGCATCAGCCCGGAACACGTCATTGGCGTCGATGGTCATATCCCTGATCCCAAGGAGATCGCCGATCCGGCGCGCCGCGCCGCGATCGAGACCGCGCTGGACTATATGGGTCTCAAGCCCGGGGCTCCGATCATCGGCACCCCCGTCGATTGGGTCTTCATCGGGTCATGCACCAATAGCCGGTTGAGCGATCTGCGCGCCGCCGCCGAGGTCGCACGCGGACGCAAGGTTGCGCCCGGCGTGCGCGCCTGGGTCGTACCGGGCTCGGAGACGGTCAAGCGGGATGCGGTTGCCGAAGGGCTAGACAAACTTTTCACCGAAGCAGGTTTCGAATGGCGCGAACCCGGATGCTCGATGTGCCTCGCCGCCAATGGCGAAACCGTGGCCCCCGGCCAGCGCTCGGTTTCGACGTCGAACCGCAATTTCATTGGCCGGCAGGGGCCGCGTGCGCGTACCCATCTGGCTAGTCCTGCGATGGCGGCCGCAGCGGCGATATCAGGCGCAATTGCCGATGTGCGGACCATGGAGCGCTAAGCATGCCGAAACCCTTCACTGAACTGACGGCGATCGCGGCGCCGATCATGCGCACCAACATCGACACCGACGTAATCATCCGCATCGATCGCATCGTCGGAAACTCCGTTCGTGGCAATCTCGGGAAATGGGCGTTCGGCGCGTTGCGCTATCTGCCGGACGGCGCGGAAAATCCGGGATTTATTCTAAACCGCGAACCTTATCGCCAGGCGGAAATTCTCGTCACCGGTCCTAATTTCGGCTGCGGCTCCTCCCGTGAGGCGGCTGTGTGGTCATTGCAGGAGATGGGGATCCGCGCCATCATCGGCTCAGGCTTCGGCGATATTTTCTTCGCCAACTGCTTCCAGAACGGAATCCTCCCCATCGTTGTCGACAAGGACATCGTCGATGGCCTAGCTGCGGAAGTCGAGAACACGCAAGGAGCCGGTCGTATCGGCATCGATCTGCACGAGCAGACGATCACATCACCATCGGGAAAACGACACGGTTTCGAGATCGATCCACGCCGTCGCGCCGGGCTGCTTGAGGGCCTCGATGAAGTTGCGTTGACGTTGCAGCGCGACGACGAAATCCGCGCCTTTCAGGCATCTGACCGCGCCGAACGGCCCCGGATATACCTTGCAAGGAAATCGGCATGAACAATTTGTCCAACATGATCAAAGTGGCCGTGGTCGGCGGCGAGGGAATCGGCCCGGAAGTGACGGCGCAGTCGCGTCGCGTGCTCAACTGGTTCGCCACGCGGCGAAACGTTCCAATGATCCTGCGTGAAGCGCAATACGGGCTCATTCCTTATCTGGCGACCGGCAAGGTACTGCCGCAAGACACCGTCGAGGCGATGGACGAAGCCGACGCTATTCTTTGGGGTGCAACCGGCGGCCCGGAGACGAAAGAAGTTCCTGCGGCCGCGCGCAAGGCGGGGAGCCTGCTGTCGCTGCGCAGCAAATACGATCTCTACGCCAACCTGCGGCCCATCGTTGCCAATCCGGCCTTGGCCGATTCGGCGCCCCTCAAGGCCGATGTGCTCAAGGGCGTCGACTTCGTCATCATCCGCGAACTCACCAGCGGTATCTATTTCGGCGAGCCGCGCGGTATCGAAACGCTCGCCGACGGGCAGCGCCGCGGTTTCAACACCGAGCAATATACCACCAATCAAGTCCGCCGCGTGGCGCGGGCAGCCTTCGAACTGGCGCGCACGCGAAAGGGGAAGGTCTGTTCGGTGGACAAGGCGAATGTTCTGGAGACCAGCGTGCTGTGGCGCGAGGAAGTCATCGCGCTGCACGCCGCAGAGTTCTCCGATGTCGAGCTCAGCCACCTCTATGTCGACAACGCGGCCATGCAGATCGTGCGCGCGCCGTCGCAATTCGACGTGATGGTAACCGGCAATATTTTCGGCGATATCCTTTCCGATTGCGCGGCGATGGCGTCGGGTTCGCTCGGCATGCTGCCGTCGGCCTCACTTGGTCCGGTCGACCGGTTCGGACGTCGAAAGGCGCTTTACGAGCCGGTCCATGGCAGTGCGCCCGATATCGCGGGCAAGGGCATCGCCAATCCACTCGGCTCCATTCTCAGCGTTGCCATGATGCTGCGCATGACGCTCAACCGGCCCGACGATGCTGATTTGCTCGAGAAGGCAGTTGGTACGGCCCTGGCAGCCGGCGCGAGGACCGCAGATATTGCTGAACCGGGGGCAGCCAGGCTCTCAACCCAGGAAATGGGCGATGCAGTGCTGAACGCCCTCGAGAAGGTCGTCGGTAAGGAGAGGGAACACGCGTGATGGCAATACATTTCACAAGACGATCGGCGCTGATGATCATCGCCTGCGGCGGCGCCTCCGTCGCAGCGGGCCGGACCTGGGCCGAAGACAAGACCGGCCGCGTGATCTATCCGGTGGCGGTGCCGGTCTATCAGACCCAGTTCGTGGCCGACCGCATCGGATATTTCAAGGAAGCGGGCCTCGACTGCAAGCTGATCCAGGGCGGCAGCGGCGTCAAAACCCGCGAGATCATCGCCTCTTCGCAGGGCGACATCGGCATCGGCGACATTACACATCCGATGCAGCTCAGCAATCACGGCCGCGCCGGGCGCGTATTGATGCCGGTCGATACCCGCAGCAGCGCGGTGATGTTCATCATCCGCAAGGATCTCTGGGATCAGGGCATTACGACGCTGGAGGCGTTGACCGACTGGAAGCGGCCTGATGGCCGCAAGCCGATCGTTTCGGTGTCGTCGCTCGGAGGCACCAACCATGTCTGGGCGTCCTACTATATGGAAACGATGGGACTCGACCAGAAGGTCACCTGGATCGGCACCGGCAATGTCGACACCATGCTGGGTTCGCTGAAAACCAAGCAAGTGGACGTGCTCGTGAGCTCGCTCTCGTTGCTGAACGAATCGATGGATCAGGGCTGGGGCACGCTGTTGTTCGATGGCACGGACGAAGCGATCTGGAACAAATATATCGGTGGCAAGGTCCCGGTTACCGCCCATTTCACGCTGCAAGCGACGATCGACAAGGATCCGCCCAAAATGCAGGCCTTCGTCACGGCCTTGTGGCGGGCTACCCAGTGGGTCAAGAAGCATTCGCCTGATGAGATCTACGAGACAATCGAGCCTTACGTCGGTAGTACGTCGCGCAACGCTAACATCCTCGAAATTGCGACGCTTAAAAAGGTCGCCGACTATGACGCTATCATCGATGCGGCGGGCTGGGCGCGTGGCGAAAAGGTCTGGTTCCGGGAAATGACCGGCATCAAGCCGCTCACGATCGCCGATCTCGTCAGCCCCATCTTCATCGAAGCGGCGCGAAAGGCGTATCCGGCTTGAAAGCAGGAAACATGTCTGCGACGCCGCTTGATCAGCTGCCGGATGCGCAGCGTATTGACGTTAGAGGATTGAGCAAATCGTTCCAGCTGGCGGGCGCCGCCATCGAGGCGGTGCGCGATATCTCGTTTAGCGTCCGTCGCGGTGAGTTCGTCGCCTTGCTGGGGCCGTCCGGCTCCGGCAAGAGCACCATCCTCAACATGATCGCGACACTGATTAAACCAACGAACGGCCAGATTCTGATCGACGGCACCGCAGTGATTCCTGGCAAGGCGACATCCGACGTCGGTTATGTCTTCCAGCGCGACACGTTGTTTCCATGGCGAACGGTCGCCGACAATATCGGTTACGGCCTGCAACTGGCGGGGGTTCCCGATGCGGAGCGCAAAGAGCGCATTGCGGCCTGCGTGGCGCAGGCAGGGCTTCGGGGTTTTGAACAGGCTTATCCATCGGCACTGTCGGGCGGAATGCGCCAGCGCGCGGCACTTATGCGAACGCTAGTCGTCGAACCGCAGATTCTGCTGATGGACGAGCCGTTCGGTGCGCTCGATACACACACCAAGATCGACATGCATGACGTTCTGCTCCGAATCTGGGAGCGTGAGCAGCAAACGGTTCTATTCGTCACGCACGATCTCGGTGAAGCTTTGACATTGGCCGACCGTATTATCCTGTTTTCGGCGCGGCCAGGCCGGATCAAGGACATGTTTGAGGTGGACTTTGCGCGGCCGCGCGATGCGGTGAAGGTGCGGGAGACGCCGCGCTACGCCGAGCTGTTCCAGCATATCTGGCACTCGCTCGGGGAAGAATTCGTCAAGGGCCGCAGCTCATGAGAATGCGCCGGCCTGTCAGTACATTGGTTTGGCAGGCGCTAATCTGCGCCGTCGTGCTTTCGGTCTGGCAGTGGGGATATGATCTGCATGCCAGCGCTCCATGGCTGGTGCCCGATCTGCTCGACCCTTATTTTGTATCGAAGCCTTCCCAGATCTTCGAGCACTTTCTAATTTTGAGCTGCCTCAAATCCAAGCTGGGCGTGTTCAATGGATGGTTCAACGGCGATTTCGTCAAGTGCATGGTTCGTAACGAAAACAATCTATGGATTGCGACCGCCATCACGCTGAAGAATACCTTCTTCGGTTTCCTGACCGGCGTGTCCAGCGGTTTTGTGGCGGGGCTGATACTCGGACGCTCGGATCGGCTCAGTGCCATTTTCCAGCCCTTCATTACCGCCGTGAACTCGATTCCCAGGATCGCGCTGGCGCCGATTATCGTGCTGGCGTTCGGAATCGGGGACACCTCGAAGGTTGTCACGTCTTGGATCGTGGTCGTGTTCCTGGTGTTCTTCAATACGTTCGAAGGCGCGCGTTCGATCGACGAAGGCTTCATCAATGTTGCTCGGCTGCTCGGCGCCAGCGAATGGCAGATTACCCGAACGGTGGTGATCCCCTCCACCATGGCCTGGGTATTTGCCTCGCTTTCGCCCGCGATCTCCTTTGCGTTGATTGGGGTCATCGTCGGCGAATTCATCGGTGCGGAACGGGGCATCGGGCGCCTGATTATCGAGTCGGAGGCGCGAGGGGAGGCGTCGGGGATGATGGTCGCGGTGATCGTGCTGATGCTGGTGGGAGTGGCGCTTTCGGCCATGATCTGGCGATTGCAGGCCTACCTGTTGCGCTGGCAGCAGCACAATATGGTAGAGTAGGACTTGGTGCACTCGAATAGAATCTCGAGATCGGGCTGGATGTTGGCTAGGTATGGGGTTTCCAAATGAGCATACAAATCTACGGGTTCTGGCGATCGATTGCCTCATTTCGCGTGAGAGTAGCCCTCAGACTCAAGGGCCTGCCGTTCGAGGAAATTCCGATCGACATACTTTCCGGCGAACAGTTCAAGCCGGGTTATGAAGCCGTCAATGCCGAGCGCGTGGTGCCGACCTTTATTCACGACGGCCATTCCGTGTTGCAGTCGTTGGCGATCATCGAATATCTCGAGGATATCCAGCCCAACCCGCGACTGATACCGCAAGATCCAAAGGAACGGGCTTATGCGCGCTCGCTGGCGCTGATGACGATTGCCGATGCGCATCCCCTGGTGGTGCCGCGCGTCCGCAATCATCTCGCCAAGATATTTGGCGCCGATGCTAAAGCGATCGAGCACTGGGGGAAGCATTGGACGACCGAGGGACTTGCGACCTATGAACGCCTTCTTGCGCGCCGTCCGCCGGCTCCTTTTGCGTTGGGCGCCGAACCCGGGCTCGCAGATATCAGCATCGCCGGCCAGGTCGTGGGCGCGCATTTTCTCAAGCTTGAACTGAACGCTTTTCCGATCGTGTCGCGTCTGGCGGAGCGTTGCTTCGCGCTGCCGGCTTTCGCCACATCTCATCCGTTCGAACAGCCGGGGTATAAGATGGCGAGCGCAGCCCACTGACCGCGCCTGCGCATTCAGACGTCGAGGCCGAGGATCCGTGCGGCATTGCCGCCTGCGATCTGGGCCAAGGTTGTCTCATCCATCCCGTGCACCCCCGCAATATGCCCAATCGGATTATATTCGGCCATGTCGAACGGGTAGTCGGTGCCCATCACGATGCGATCGGGGCCGAAGACGTCGATCAGATATGCCAGCTGGTGATAGCTAAAAACCACGGTGTCGAGATAGACCTGCCGCAAATAGGTCGTCGGCGGCAATGGCAACTCGCCATGCGAGTCTTTCCGCGCGCCCCAGGCGTGATCGATCCGGCCGGAATAGCCGGGAAGATAGCCACCCCCATGCACGGCCATCAGCTTCAAATCGGGGAAGCGCGCCAGCGTTTCCGAAAAGATCAGGTTGTGAAGCGCAAGCGTCGTATCGAGCGGATTTCCGAGAACATTGTTGAAATAGAAATGGGTCAGGCGTTCGCCATGGGTAAACCCGTTCGGATGCATCATGATGAACGCCCCGAGTTGCTCGGCCTTTGCGAAGAACGGCCGGAACTTCGGGTCGGACAGTTCCTGGCCGTCGACATTGGTCAGGATCTCGACGCCCTTTAGCTTCAGAACGTTCATGATGTAGTCGAGCTCGCGGACGGCGATCTCCGGTTCCTGCAAGGTCACGACGCCGAGCCCGACAAAGCGGTCGGGCTTGCGCGAGCAATATTCCACCACGCCGTCGTTGGCGAGGCGATGGGCGGCTTCCGCGATTTTCGGATCGATCGAATAGTAACATTGCCCCGGCGCTGGCGCCACGACCTGAATGTCGATGCCCATTTTGTCGAGATCGAACAGACGACGGTCGATCGTGGTCATGACCTCGCTGATGTCCTTCTCCTGCTGCGCATTGATCTCCCTGGTCGCGGCATCCGCAAAATAAGCCAGCGGAATTCGGCTGATGTCGACATGCGGCTGCGCCAGCTTGGCGGCCTGGGGAACCACGATGTGGGCGTGAATGTCGATCGTGGCGGACGACGGCCGCCGGGCGAGGCCGTCGGCGTTGTGGATACGTGCGGCGGTGCGGCCATAACGATTCTTGCGATCGATCATTGAATTGACTCGTTTGCTAAAGTTGATTGTTCGGGACGTTAAGGCTGGTTGATCTGATTTAGGATTTAGATGCGGGACGTTGCGTCCAGTGGGTTGAAACCGCGGTAGCGTCGGCATCGCCAAAGCCCGCCGCTTCAGCTTCCTCATAGCAGGCAAGCGCGCTTGCAGTGACTGGAAGGTCGGCATGAATCGACGCGCCGAATTGAACCGCAGTCGCCAGATCCTTCTTCGCCGCGTTGAGGCCGAACGCGGTTTCGCCGAGCGGTGCTCCGCCCAACACCTTGGCGATAGCGGGGCCGCGTCCTTTCATGGCGGTCGGCGTGCCCGAGGTGTCGGACAATATGTCGATCAGCCGGTCGGCGGGAAGATTGAGCGGCTTGCAGATCGTTAACGCCTCGCCAAGCGCCTGCCAGTACACCAGCAGCGGCAGATTTACCGCAAGTTTCATCATCGAGCCCGAACCGAGCTCGCCGACATGTTCAGTGCGGCGGCACAATTGCTCGAGTATGGGCATCGCCCGGGCGACATCTGCTTTGGTGCCTCCGACAAGGCCGAGCAGCTTGGCTTCCTTTGCTGGGCCTACGGTTCCGCCCACCGGGCATTCGACAAACGCGGCGCCTTGCTGCAACACCGCTGCGCCGGCTGATTTCATTGTATCTGGGCGGACAGTGCTCATATCGATCATAAGCTTGCCGGCAAGCTTGGCTTTCAGGATGCCGTTAGGCGCGCGGTAAACGGCTTCGATTGCGGCATCATTTAGCAGCATCACGATAGTGACTTCGCAACCCTCCACCAGTTCCGCGGGGGAGGCGAACAGCTTGGCGCCGGCATCAACGAGGGGTCTTGTCTTCGCCGAATTGCGATTCCAGACACCAACTTCGTGTCCGACCGACATCAATCGCTGCGCGATCGCCGATCCCATACGTCCAGTTCCGCATACGCCGATTTTCATAGCTTGACCTCAATTTAGGAGTGGATTGTTGGCTTAGTGAGCATGAAAGACGCCGAGATTCTGTGCAATCAGCTCTTGATTGTTCAGAATGTCGCTGGCGTTGCCGGCGAACACGCAGCGTCCGGTGTTGAGAACGACCGCCTGATCGGCAACGTCGAGCGCCAACTGGAGATTTTGTTCGACAAGAACGATAGATTGTCCTTCCTCCTTCAGAAGCCTGATGGTGCGGCCGACCTCAGCGACGATCAGGGGCGCGAGGCCTTCCGACGGTTCGTCGAGTAGAAGGACCCGGGGATTGCCCATCAGCGCCCGCCCGATTGCCAGCATCTGCAGTTCGCCGCCGGAGAGCGTGCCGGCAAATTGTGAGTGGCGCTCGCGCAGCCGCGGAAACATGGCGTAAATCCGTTCCATGTTCCATGGTTTGGCGGTCGTGCCCTCACGTTGCTGCGCGACAACAAGGTTTTCCCGAACCGTGAGAGACGGAAAGATCCGGCGTCCTTGCGGTACCAGTCCGATCCCGAGGTGCGAGATGCGTTCGGGGCTGAGCCCTTCGATTGACTCTCCATACAGCCGGATTTCGCCGTCCCGCGGTTTCAGAAAACCGATAATCGTCGAGATGCAGGTCGTCTTTCCCGCCCCATTACGCCCCAGCAGTGCCAGTACGCCGCCCGGCTGCAATGAAAAGCTGACGCCGTGCAATATATGGCTGTCGCCATAAAATGCATGCACATTCGTCAAACTGAGTGCGTCAGACGCCAAGGTACACCTCACGCGTTCGCTCGTCCGCGATCACGGAATCGCGCTCCCCATCGACGATCACGCGGCCGTAGTTGAGCAGCGTCACGGTCTCTGCAAGATCGAGGGCAGTATCCATGTCGTGTTCGATCATGATCACCGTCGTCTCCTTCGGGATCGACGCGATCAGCGACTTCACTTGTGATCGCTCGGTGTTTGAGAGACCTGCCAGCGGTTCGTCCAGCAGCAGCACGCGCGGCTTTTGCGCAAGCGCCATCGCCAATTCAACCCTGCGCTTTTCGCCATAGGCAATATCGGATACCAGATGTGCAGCCAGATGCAAAAGCCCGACCGCATCGAGGGTCCGGCGGGCTTCGGTTGTAAGATCGCCGTAAAAAGACAACGGTCGCCACATCTGCCAGCGCGAAGGCCGCAAGCCGAGCAGGCCGAGCGTCACGTTGTGTTCGAGCGTATCGGCGGTAAACAGCGTGATGATCTGGTAGGTTCGCGACAGGCCGAAATGCGCGCGCCTGTAGGGTGTAAATTGCGTCACGTCGGTGCCAAACAGGCTGATCTGTCCGGAATTTGGTCGCATGTCGCCGCTGATCTGATTGAACAGCGTGGTCTTGCCGGCGCCGTTCGGGCCGATGATCAGGCGGCGTTCACCCGGCCGTATCGCGAGAGATACGTTTTGCGTTACCGAAAGTCCGCCGAAGGCCTTGTTCAGGTTGATGATCTCGAGCGCGTGCGGGGTCATCGTTTTCCCCTGCGTAGTCCTGTCATCAATCTTGCCAGGCCGGGAACGA
This sequence comes from Bradyrhizobium sp., assembly GCA_041495185.1. Lineage (GTDB taxonomy): Bacteria > Pseudomonadota > Alphaproteobacteria > Rhizobiales > Xanthobacteraceae > Bradyrhizobium. Next base: position 7,307 of record JBGQCE010000007.1, on the reverse strand, counting down.
TACCGGTCGGCATCACAAGAACGATGAACAGGAACACCAGACCCAGCAGCATGTTCCATCGTTCGAGATAGGCCGAGACGTAGTTCTTCAATAGCAGCACCAGCGCGGCGCCGACAACGGGACCGCCTAGCGTTCCGGAGCCGCCGGCAATAACGCCGAGCAATGCCTCAGCCGAGCTTGTGATGGAAAGCGAAGTCGGGTGGATATATTTATTGTAGTAGACGTAGAGCAACCCGGATACGCCGCCCCAGAAGCCGGCGTAGATGAACGTGATCCAGCGGATCATCCAGGGATTGAAGCCGAGAGCGGCCATCCGGCGCGGCTGATCGCGTACACCTTTCAAGGATGATCCGAATGACGACGACACGAAAATCGCCATCATCAGGAAGGCGACCGCTGCCACAAGCAGCGCGAACCAGTAAAACGATGCCGCGCTATCGAGCGAGATCCCGAACGGCTTAGGCCGGGTCAGGCCGGCTATCCCATTATCGCCGTTGGTCACGTTGGACATGCGATAGGCGAGTCCCCACAGCACCTGCGATAAAGCCAGCGTGATCATGAGAAAGCCCAAGCCCGTGGCTCGAAGCGCGATGACGCCGAAGAACGCCGCAATCGCGGTTGTGCCTGTTATCGAGATGATGGCGGCTGGTCCATGTCCAAATCCGTAGCGGCTTGTCAGCAGCGCGGAAATATAGGCGGCGACCCCGAGATAAGACGCGTGTCCGAGTGACGTCATCCCGCCAAAACCTACCAGCAGGTTCAAGCTGAGCGCGAAAATCGCTGCTATCAGGATTTGGCTGGCGAGGTTGATGTAGAAATCACCCGCGAAGAAGGGCGGGAGAAGAAACGATGAAGCAAGCAGGGGGACGCCGATCCATTTCATGCGCCGACACGCCCAAACAGGCCCTGAGGCCGGAACGCAATGACGACGATCATCGGCAGGAACAGGATAATATAGGCCAGCTCCGGGAACAGCGCCGTGCCGAATGTATAAATGAACCCGATAATGAAGCTGCCGATAAACGCACCCAGCAGGCTTCCGATGCCTCCCAAAATGACAACGATCAGCGCCAGTGGAAGCATGTCGGCATCCAGCCCGGGATAAGCGGACAGGATCGGTCCGCCCAGCACGCCGCCAGCGCCTGCAATGCCCGCGCCCAGGCAAAACACGATCGTGAACAAATTCGAGACGGGAATTCCGACCGCACGCGCCATTTGCCGGTCGTCGACGCCGGCGCGGATCATTGCGCCCAGGCGCGTCCGCTCCAGCAGGAAATACAACGCTATCGCAGCGCCGATGGCGCAACCCACCAGCACCAGCCGATAGGTTGGGAACACGAAACCGAACACTCGCGTCGGCGATTGCAGGTTTTGCGGCGTCGGCACTGGAATCGAATCACCGCCCCACAACATCAGGCATGCATCGGAAATGATGAAAGACATGCCCAAGGTAACCAGCACTTGTCCGAGCGGATTGGTCTTCAGCCGGGTCAGTACCAGTCGCTCGAAAAGACCGCCGATGGCAGCAACGGCAATACCGGCGCCGAGCGCGGTTATCCAGATGTTCAAGCCATCCCAGGAGCGCAGCGCGATCGCCCCGAGATACGTCCCGAGCATGAAGAAGGCGCCGTGGGTCAGGTTCGCCAATCTCATCAGGCCGAAGATCAACGAAAAGCCGGACGCAAGCAGAAACAGCAGACCACCGAGCGACAGGCTGTTGAGACCCTGGATGATCCAAAACTGCATCGTCTGCCGATCTTGTCCGGAAGATTGCGCGGTCGTCTCCCCGCGACGGGAACGATATTATTGCTCCAGGTTCCTTGCCGGTGGATTGTCGCGCGAATAGACAGGATTCTTCAGGAATGCGGTCTTGTCATAGGTCCAGAACTGACTGACATCCGGATACGTCTTGATGACGGAATTGACCAGCCGTCCGTCGCTTCTTGTTACCTTGCGGATGTAAACGTTGCCGATCGCGTTGCCGAATTCATCGAATTTGACAAGGCCGCGCACCGTCTCCGCGTTGCTGCCGCGGATTGCCGTCATCAGCGCTTTCTTGTCTTCCACGTTTCCTTTGGTGGTTTTTAACGCGGCTTCCAGGACTTCGCCCGAGACATAGGTGCTGCCGGCATAATAGCCCGGATCGTATTTGAACTGCTTGCGGAAAGCCGGTGCGAAGACCTTGTTGAGCGGGTTGTCCAGTTCTGCGGAATACCAGCTCGTGGTCAAAATCCCCAGCGCCTCATCGCCCATGTTGCGAAGCACGGATTCATCGAGCGCCGTCATACCGCCGATGACAGCCATTTTGTCTTTCAGGCCATATTCGATGAATTGACGCAGAAACCGGAATCCGTTCGAGCCGGCGGTGCCGAGGAAGATCGCATCCGCGCTCTTCACCTGGGCGACGTAGCTGCCGTAGTCTGGTGTTGCCAGCGGCGTAAAGATCTTTTGAATAATTTTGCCGCCATTGTCCTCGAACGCGCGCTGGAAGCCGGCGCACATTTCGTGCCCATATACAAAGTCGTCGGCGATGGTGACGATCTTCTTGTATTTCAATTCCTTGGCGGAATATTCGGCAAGCGGGTAGGCGCATTGCGCCGAGGTTGACGTCAGGCGGACAAACCACGGGCTCGGGTGTCGCTGCGTCATGTCTTCCGCCGCGGCGACGCCGAGGGTCGGTATTTCCTTCTCCGTCAGGTAGTCGGCGATCGCAAGCGCCTCGAAGGCGGCGAGGGGCCCAATGATGCAATGGATATTATTCTTTTCGATCAACTCCTGCGTTTTGGTGCGCGCGGTTGCGGGAACGCCGGCCGTGTCTGCGACGATCAATTCGACCTTGCGGCCCGCGAGCGTGTTGTCGCGTTCCTTCAGAAACATCGTCAGGGCAAGTTCCATGTCGATGCCGCCGGAAGCCAGCGGTCCGGTCTTGGCCGCCAGCAAACCGATGCGGATCGGCCCGCTATTCTGGGCAAAGACCAGATTGGGGGCCGCCATGCTGGCGATACCCGCGCCAGCAACCCTGCCGACAAATTGACGTCGCGATATCGTCATTCGATCCTCCCCGAAACGCTACAAATGGTGATCAGTCTGTTTTTATTGCTTAAGCGATTTATCGGACGGAAGTCATAAATGATCAAGTGATAACCACGCCACCGATTGGCGTACTCGGTATTTTTGGCAGCCCGGATGGTGGTACCGGCTTGAAATCTGCGTAGCCGCTTTGATGCGGTGCGGCATCGCGGGCAGGAGGGTATATCCAGGTGTAAGACCGCTATTTCCGATCGCGTGCGCCGGATTTGGGATTCCTGACAATGGTTTTCTTCAGCACCTCGAAAACCGCCGCGGTGTCCTGGTCGCCCAGTCCCATCGCCATCGCTTCGGCGTAGACCGGTTGCGTGAGCGTAAACAGCGGGGTGGCGCAGCCGACGTCATCGGCGAATTCGGCAATGATCGCCATGTCCTTCTCCCAGATCGAGACCTTCATGGTCGCAGGTTCATAAACTCCTTCGGCCATCATCGGCGCGCGCATCTGAAACATGCGCGAGCCGCCGGCGCCCGGGCCGACCATGTCGACTACCATTTTCGGATCGAGCCCGGCCCGCTCTGCCAGGATCATCGCCTCGGCCGTGGCGACGTTGTGGATGGCTACCAGATGATTGGCGATGAATTTCATCCGGCTGCCATTGCCGAACCTTCCAAGATCGGCGCTTTGTTTGGCGAAGTCGGAGAACAGGTCCATGCATTGTGCAATGGCAGCGCTGTCGCCGCTGGCATAGACCACGAGATCGCGATTCCTCGCCTGTGCGCCGGTTCCGCTCAGCGGACAGTCCAGCGTGATGTGGCCGGCTTTCTTTAGGATGGCTTCAAAGCTAAGTTTGTCGGCTATGGTGAGCGTCGAGAGCTCAACGACAATTCGCGATGACTGCCCGGAATTGGCGATTGCCTGCGCGACGTTTTCGACGGCCGCAGGACTGGGAAGGCTCGTCATGATAATGGGCGCGTCGCGGACGACCTGACCGGCATCACCGGCAATTACGACGTTGGCGAGCGCGAGCTCGGCTCGCCGTGTGGCGTCGATATCGAAGCCGATCACGCGCCACCCGCGATCGACGAGATTGCGGGCAATCGCGCCTCCCATGATGCCAAGCCCGACGATTCCAACGGTCCTGTCCATGAGGGTTCTTTCCGGCTGTCGAATTCGATTGACGGGCAACGCGCGCCGCGCCTTAATTAGTGATCAGGCGATAAACAATTATCGAGTAGCTTCGACCGGTCAAGCAGCTTTCGTCGAGATGCGGCAATACGAAGAGGGGGTGGCTGCCTCCCTGGATCTCGATCGGCCGCATCTCCAGCGCATAACAGGCGGGATAGCCATAACAGGCGGGATAGCGAGGAACAGTAGAATGGCAGGTGTTGGTCGGAAGTCGAACGCAAGCCTGCCCCCGGGGCCGGATGCGGATGACCGCGCCTATGCCGCCATGGTCGCGCGTGCCAAAGCGCTCATTCCACAACTGCGCGATCGTGCTTCCCGGACCGAGGAGTTGCGGCGTCTTCCGCCGGAGACCGAACGGGATCTGCACGACGCCGGTTTGTTCAGGATTGTGCAGCCCAAGAGAGTAGGCGGCTCCGAATTCGATTATGTCTCGCTGGTCGATTGCGCCGATGCGATTGGGCAGGCCGACGCTTCGGTAGCCTGGAATTTCGCTAATCTCGCGAGCCATCATTGGATGCTGGGCATGTTCGACAGGCGTGCTCAGGATCTGGTCTGGAACAAGGACGTCAATGCGCTGGTCGCATCTTCCTTCATATTTCCGGCCGGCCGCGCCAGGAAAGTCGATGGCGGATATGTGCTGCGTGGCAGTTGGCCATTCTCGTCGGGAGTAGACTCCAGCGAATGGAACATGCTCGCCAGTGTTGTTTCTTCCGACGACGAAGCCGACGGTATCGAATACCGGATCTTCCTGCTCAACAAAAGCGATTACAAAATCAAGGACACCTGGAACGCGACCGGATTGCGGGGGACGGGATCCAACGACGTCGAGGTCGACGATGCCTTTGTCGCCGAGCCAATGACGCTCGCGGTAAGCGACCTCGACGGTGGCCCGACGCCCGGGAGCGCTGTAAATCCGAATGCGCTTTACGCGCTGCCGGTATTCTCGTTGTTTCCCTATGTGCTTTCCGGCGTGGCGCTCGGAAACGCGCAGGCCTGTCTGGACGATTATGTCGATCTCGCACGTCATCGCGCATCGACATACAATCGCGCCAAAATCGGCGACCTTCAGAGCACGCAGATCAAGATTGCCGAGGCTTCCGCCAAGATCGATGCGGCGCGCCTCATCATGCGCTCGACGTGCATCGAAGCGATGGCTGACGCCAGGCGCGGCCACGTTCCGGATATCGCCGCCAAGACCAAATCGCGCCGCGATGGCGCTTATTCCGTCAATCTCTGCACCGAAGCGGTCTCGCTGTTGTTTTCTGCGAGCGGCGCGCGGGGACTGTTCACGACCGGAGTATTGCAGCGGCAGTTCCGTGATGCCCATGCCATCAATTCGCACATCGCGTTCAATTTCGATGCCGCAGGTACCAATTACGGCCGCGTTGCGCTTGGCCTGCCATCCGAAAACCTGACGCTTTGAGACGGCGGATGACCGACGCGCCAAAGCATCCGACCGATCCGGATCCGGCCAACGAACTGGCCAGCGATCACTCGCCGATCGATCCCAGGGATTTTCGTAACGCGCTCGGCACTTATGCCACCGGCGTTACTATCATCACCGCCGTCGCGGCTGACGGCAGACCCTATGGGCTGACCTGTAATTCGTTCGCCTCGGTGTCGCTCAACCCGCCGCTTGTGCTCTGGAGCCTGGGGATGTTTTCTCAGGGGTTGAGCGTCTTCCAGAACGCCAGCCATTTCGCGGTCAATGTGCTTGGCGCATCGCAGCAGGCGCTTGCGACAAAATTCGCGAAATCTTCGGAAGAAAAATTTGCCGGGGTCGAATGGACGCCGGGCCTAGGTAACGCGCCGCTGCTTGCGGCCAGCGTTGCGAATTTTCAATGCCGCGCTGCCAATCGATATTATGGCGGCGACCATGTCATTTTTCTTGGCGCGGTCGAGGCTTATTCGTACAACCGGCATGAGCCGCTATTGTTTGCGCGCGGCGGTTACGGCCGATTTCTCCCGGCTGACGATATCTCAGCGGCTCCCAAGTCATGAGAAGGAAAGCATCGCCCAAGCGTGCCCGCGCGAAACAGAAGCGGCTCTCTCCGGACGATCGCCGCAAGGAGTTCGTTGCCAAGGCCACCGAATTTTTCTCGGAAGAGGGATTTGGCGGCGGGACGCGAGACCTGGCGCGCCGGCTCGGCGTCACCCAGCCGCTGCTTTACCGCTACTTTCCAAGTAAGGACGACCTTATCAAGGAGGTCTACCGCACGGTTTATCTCGAGCCGCTCGATACCGGCTGGGAGAAACTTCTCACGGACCGCTCCCGGCCGATCCGCGACCGTCTGCAGGAATTCTACAACGCCTATACGAATGTGATCTTCACCCGCAAGTGGCTTCGTATCTATCTCTACTCGGGCCTGAAGGGGCTGGATATCAACCGGTGGTATGTCGGCGTGGTGCGGGACAAGATCCTGTCGCGCATCATCAGGGAATGCCGCCATGAGGCCGGGCTACCGGTGCAAAGCAAGCCGACTGCGTCCGAGCTCGAAATGGCGTGGGTATTTCATAGCGGAATCTTTTATTACGGGGTTCGCAAATACATCTACGAGTCTCCCGTGCTCGAGGACAAGGAAAAGATGATCAGCGACGCGCTGGATGTATTTCTGGCCGGCTTCGAGCGGGTTTTTGGTGGCGCGGTGGGTGTCGGACGCGCGCCGGTGAAGGCGGTTGTCTGAGGGTTCTCAGATGATCTCGATTGTTCCGTTTTTTGCCGATCGCTGGATCGCCTCAAAACTTCGGACGTTGGCCAGCATTTCGTCCAGTGTGACCGGGTAGGGCGCCTGGCCAAGCGCGGCGCGGCCAAAGGCCTCGAGATTATCTCTCACCGCCGGGTGCGGCGCGTAAAAGAGGGTCGTCGGAGCTTCGTCCCGGTGCACGGAGGTCACATCCCATCCCGTTGAATTTTCTGGATGGCTGCGATCGCGAATTTCCATCCAGCCCTTCGAGCCGAGCAGCGCAAGGCGACCCATGAACGGCGTCGCCAACGCAGCCCCCAGCACGGCGGTGGCGCCGCTTTCAAAACTGATCGTCATCGACAGCGTATCGCCCCTTGAACATACGCGGTTTCCGGTCCGGATCATGATTT